>JABXKB010000040.1 GCA_013375485.1 Promethearchaeota archaeon
ATTTAGTAGACTCATGTTTATTGTTTGAAATTAAGTCCAAGGGCATTCGTTTTCCCAGATTTCGCTATTAACCCAAATGCCACCTTCACAATCTGGCTCTTTCCAAGAGCAAAGATCATCCCATAAAAAAGAATCCTTCCAAAACACATTGCAACAACCTATTATGGCTTTGTTGCGTAAAGCTCCATTCAGAAGTGCGTTGCCAGCTATGCGAAGAAGTTTCATTATTAGTCGGCATAATAGATGATTGCGTCTCCAGCGGTAAGTTCAATAGCGGACCACTCTCCAACGATAACATCGCCAAGAGCTATAGCTGCACCAGCAAAATTAGATATACTGCCTACCGTGCCAGCACCGATAGTGCAGTCGTCAAGGGCGTGAATAGCCATGAATTTCCCAGTGTGAGTTCCTATCCCAACTCTTTCACCTCCATAATGACCTACTTGCTTTAAAAGACTTGATTGTGTTGATGTGGACATAACAATACATACACAAAAAAGAGAGTTATGGCAAATATTTCAAAGAGATTCTACCAACACTTAAAGATTCCCCACTAACAAAACCATCTAATAAAATACCACAATCTAAAAAATTAACATTTTTTATTTCAAATGTAAAGTTTTCCCCATCAAGTTGGGTTGTGGTTATATTACTGGAACTAGAAATAACAAAGTTTGGGAATTGAAAAACGGCTCCATCTAAATGTTTTGTTGCTTTATTTGTTGCTATAACCTTAAATTTGCAGTTTTTTGAATTCATTTTTTAATTGTTTTTTTGTTGTTGAGAGTTTATCTAAAGAACCTTTAACACCTTTTTCTATATTAAAAGCTTCACAGAACCTTTGTACAAAAGAAATCATTGACTGTTTTTTCCTTTTTCTCCTTATTTCTGCCGTTATTTTTTTATAGTTTGAAATTTCTAACCCCCTTAAGCAACATAAATAAAAAAATCGAACTAAAGTTTTATATTGTTTGGTAGAGTAAAAATCAAAATCAGTAAACACAAAATTCATATAAAGAGCTTTTTCTTTTTGTCTTTTTTCAAAGAAACAATACAAATAACAATCTTTGTTTTCTGATTCACATGATAAAGATATGTCAGAGCTTTTTAAATCTTCTAAAAAATCTAATGATTGTATTCTTCTCGATTCAAGAGAACTATATTGAGTTTCTTCTAAAGGGCTAGAACGACAACAGAAATCAACGAACTTTTTTTTAAAATTGTTGTCGTTAAAATCGATGTTTTTAACAATCATTTTTTGTTTCTTTCTTCTGGATAAACCAATTTAGATTTAACTGTTTCTAAATTTTGATTTATTGTATCCTCATAAATAAAACCTTTTTCTGAATTAGCGCAGTCAACAGCCCAACCAAAAGATCCTTTTAGTTTTGCTGAGTAACTTTGGCGATATCTTTTTTTAGAATCAAAAACTCTATAAATTATATTTTTTTCCATGTGTTTTATGTTTATGTTACAGTTCATAATAACACTTATTAATAAAATGTCAACTATTTTTATTAGTTGTTTAAAAAATGACTAATTTTAATATTATTATTAGAAAAGGTGTATTTTATAATATGGCGGAAGGAAGTATGAAGATAGCTAGGGAACTGTTGAGTTTAGAACCAACAGCAGTAGTTGAATTGTATTCAATATACCCCGACTATCAAAAAAGAAAAGATGTTGTTTTCAATGTGCATAATGGATCTCTTTTTGGTGGAGATATATTTTGGCAAGGAGTAAAGTATTCTCCATTGCCTATAGAGATAGAAGGTTTTGAAGCAGAATCTAATGGAAGATTGAGTAGGCCAACATTTAGAGTTTCAAATAAAGATTTATATGTTTCAGATTTATTGAGTAAATGGGATGATTTTATTAATGCTAGGATAGTTAGAAAAAGAACTTTTGTAAAATTCATAGATGACGAGAACTTTGATGGTGGAAATCCATTCGGAGAAGAAGACCCTACCGCCGAATTAACAAATCAAGTTTTTGTGGTGTCCCAAAAGAAGCAAGAAAACAAAGTTTTTGTAGAACTTGAATTAACAACTCCTTTAGATCTAGACAATAGCCAAATAAATAGTAGAAGAATATTGGCGAAATTTTGTTATTGGAAATATAGAGCTAATGGTTGTAACTATACTGGAGCGCCATTACAGAAATGTGACGGCCTCCCTTTTTATGATATAGAAGGAAATATTATAGATTTAAGAGGTAGCAGTTTTAATTATGGAGATCCAAACGACGAATACGATGATACAAAAGTTTACAATACTGGAGATTGGGCTTATATAGAAAATCCAAATGTAGTAGTAAGTGACCCAGAAGGGTTTCAAGACCCAAAGCCAGCATTAACATACTACGTAGCTTTAAGTGGGGATGTAAGTGGCATAAACCCAGAAGAAAACTCAGAAGTTTGGGCTTTTGATGGTTGTAATAAAAATCTTTCTTCTTGCAAGTTGAGGTTTGGGGAAGGGAAAATACCTTTCGGGGGGTTTCCAGGAACAGACGGATTCAATTTTAGAAGTAACTCATAATTTTTACTAATGAAAAAAGAAAACAAAGAAATTTTTAAGTCTAAAAATAAATCTGAAATAATAAACAAAATAAAAGACTGGTCAAAAAAGAAAAGAGCAGTTGAGATATGTGGTTTTCTAGGTTTTAAAAATGAAGAGTATATACTATGGTTATGCAGTAATATAGCTGACGACCCAAAAAGATATTTTGCAATAGATCCAATAGATTTTCTTTATTTTCAACAAGAAAACCAAATGGCATGTGTTTTTCATAGCCATATTTATGGAGACGAAAACCCTTCTGAATTTGACGTAACAATGTCGGAAAATTGCTGTATACCATTTATGATTTACTCTTTAAATACAAAGAAATTCAAAATACATGAACCTAAAACAAACCATGCAAATTTGGATGTTTTAAAAAGGATAAAAGAAAATTTATGACAAAGGTTGTATTACATGGAGTATTGGCGGAGCAATTTGGAAAAGACTTTAAGTTTAAAGTCTCTTCTGTAAAAGAAGTTCTTCATGCAATAGAGGCAAATAGGCCTGGTTTTTTTGCTAAAATAAATAAATTAGCAAAACAAGGTATGCATTATACGTTTCTTGTGGATAATAAAAGACTAACAAAAAGGCAATTATTAAAGAATAAAAAAGCAGCAAAAAGTATTGAAGTTGTACCTGTTATAATTGGTAGTGGCCCAATTGCAGCCGCCGTAGGAACAGCAATAGCCACCGCAGCTTTAAGTGCTGCTTTAGCGGCAGGGACGATAACTTTTACAACTTTTGTTTTGGCTTCCTTAGCTGTCAGTTTAATTGGTTTATATCTTCAGTTTTTATTAGCTCCAAAACCGCCAGAACCACCAGCAATAGAAGCTACTACTAGAGCGCTTGAGCAATCATTTACCTTTTCAAATAAAGCTAATTTAGCATCGCAAGGTCTACCTATACCAGTTGGTTATGGTAGATTGCTCGTTGGTACTAATGTTATTGAATATACGTCAAAAAATCTACCTGTAAACAGAAGGTTTAATTTGTTTCAGCCAGACGATGGTGTTCCTGGACAGATATCTCAAAGCGAAGAGCCAATAGTAGATACTGTTATCTGGCCTAGCGAACCTCCTATTGACTACAGAGTATGGTTGAAGGCTGCTGATGTCGAGGCTGAAACTGTATTTTATTATGATCCAGATACAAGTCATGATTGTTTTCCTTCTGGCTTTCACACCACCAATCATTGCGGTATAAATGGGTCCATACCTTTTTCTGTTAAAAACGAGGGAAGTGGAGATGTTTATATATCATCTATTAGATTATTTAATAAACCAACATTTGGTTATAATGCAATAAGAACTGGATTTAGTGACCAATATGATTATGGAAGTTTTATTGGGCCTGGAGTTAATCTAGAAACACACATAAAAAACGGTATATTAACAGACGCCTGGGGGATTTCTTGGGGGACTACTACTATTCGTGATCAGACGGCTAGGATACCAACAAAAGGTTATTGGGGGCCAGCTGGATTTCAAAATTACGGTGCAACAGCTGGAAGATTTTCTGGCAGTAATTATTGGCTTATATATGTATACCCTAGATTCACGACACCAAATCCATATACGAAAGAAAATATAATAACTGAAATTCTAGTTAGAGCCAAAGGGACAATTGAAGTTATTTATTGGGACAATCAGTTGCTTGTGCCGCCAGAGAGTTTATTTAAATGTCCTATATATCCCAATGAAACTATATCTGGTTTAGAGCAATGTAATGGTTTTCTTTGTGCGACTAATTCTACAACAGTAAATCCAACCAGCACTTGTTCAAACTCACAATGCCCACCAAATGGACCTGGACTTCAAATAAGACAATCCACATCTGGCGGTGGAATAGGTGATCAATTTGTAGATATATAAATTAATGACTGAAATAAAATTACATGGAGTTTTAAAAGAAGAATTCGGAAAAAGTTTTTTAGTAAAAATTTCTGTTTTATCAGATGCGTTTGGATTTCTGGAAGCTAATAAACCAAAATTCAGAAAAAGATTAGCAGAATTAAGTAGGCAGGGTTGCGATTATGCAATAATTATAGATGGAGAAAAAATATCTTCAGAAGAAGAACTTAAAATAAAAAAAAATATAAAAAAGATAGATATAGTTCCATGTATAGTAGGCCAAGGTGGAGTTGCAGCTGCTGTTGGTGGTTTTTTTGCTGGTCTTACTTTCACTGGAGTTGTTACTACAATATTATTTGTAGGTGCAGCTTATTTTCTTTTTGCTCAACCAAAAACGCCAGACCCACCAGAAATAGAAATATCTACCGCAGTAAATGATGAGTCTTACAGATTCTCTAACAAAGCAAATATAGCCGCACAAGGTCTACCAGTTCCAGTAGGTTATGGTAGATTGCTTGTTGGCACTCATGTTATTGAATTCACTGAAAAAAATCTACCTGTAAACAGAAGGTTTAATTTGTTTCAGCCAGACGGTGGTGTTCCTGGGCAGATATCTCAAAGCGAAGAGCCAATAGTAGATCCTGTTGTCTGGCCTACAGATCCACCCCCTATATCTTATTATGGCTGGGGCGGTAGCGCCAGCTTATCTGTTGATATGCCTGTTTATTATGATCCCGACCTAGCTCATTGTGGTGGCCTAGCAATTGATAACTGTTGTGCCACCCCAAAAGGATCAGCATTTGGGTCGGTTTTAATGCAAGCTTTTGTTCCTCCAAGCGCACAATTAGATTACTATATAGCCAATAAAGAATTTTTAACATGGAGTTATAATGAGCAGAGGTCTGGTTTCAGCACGTTAGAGCAATTGGGTGGAAGCCCTACTGTATGTTCGAATGTAGGAACGGTAATATCAAACACTGCTTGTGTTTATGAAAGAACTATAAGTAAACTATTCCAAAGCAGTCATGGATGGATATGGGGAACCGCCGACTTTAGCGGAGAAGTTCCGAAAAAAAACTATACTTCTCAAGGAGGTTTCAAGGGATATGGGACTACTGGAGCAACAAAAACAAGCTCAAGATACACATACATAATCATTAGCAGTTCCTTTACTCCTGGTCCAAATCCAGTAACAGGTGCTAATATTCTAGCTAAATACGTACTAACAACAAGAGTCTCATTTACAATAAATTATATAGACAATTTATGGAGGTCGCCAGGAGACGGTTGTCCAGGAAATGGACCATGTGCCACAAAGGGAAATGGAACTGGATTTATATTTTCAGACCATGATGGTACTTACAATGCAGATTGCGAAATAGGTTCGGGTTCTGGACCAGTATGTAGATTAGGAGTTGGTATAGTTGGACAAACTTCTCCAGATTTCGAAAGAAGCATCGATAAGCAATATTGATAATGGCGAAATACCACATCATTAAAAAAAATCAAAAACAATAATGAAACATTACGAATTTAAAAACCAAATAGCTGGAGGAGCAAAACCAAAAACCAGAAAGCCAAAGCCAGCTACATTAAAGCCGCCAAAGCTTGGTGATTATAAGGTCGCTTCGTCTTATACTTATGCAGAAATTTTAGATTTAATTTCTGATGGACCGATAGAAGGTTTGGTAAATAAAAATGGTTATAAACTACCATACAATGCATTATTGCAAGGAGTATATTTAAACAATGTTCCAGTCGAACAAACAAATGAAAAATTTTTAACGGAAGCTGGAGTTAAAACTCAACTAGCAAACCAGTCTGTCTTCTCAAGCGGTATAAAAGATCTTTTTGATGATATAGAATTTTCACAAAGACGAGAAAATATATTATATGATTATCCTAATACAGAAAGTCTTTATGATTTAAAAGAGATTGCATATTCTTTTAATGATACTTTTGACGATTCGATTTCTAACAACCCAACAAATAATTTAGTTGCTTTTGAAAACTATCCCATAGATTTAAGGAATCAAAATAATTATCCTGTAAAATCACCTGGAGTTACTTACACTGGTATAAGCGGCTCAGATAATTTTCCTATTAGATCTTTCGATATAACAACGCCAAGTGGAACTTATGATATAGAGTTTTCGCTTGGTTATAAACATGTAGATGATATATTTACAAACACTAGTGCTGAAAATGGTTTAACAGAATTTTTAGATCTTGTTTATAATACTGGTAATCTTTATACTAGTCAATACACAAGAGGTAAGTTATTAAAGTTTGGATATAATACTGGTAACATAGCTGATGGCATAGGAAAACAAAATATAAAGGATCTTTTCGCTAATATATATTACGAAGATATACCTAAATGGTATTTTGATTCTACTGATCATATAGGACCTTATGTTTGCATCAAAATAGATGGTAAAATAGAAGGTTATGAATTCTATAGCCACGTAAATTATTTCTTAAAGAAAGACGAAGCGGGTTCGGTAACAACAGAGCTTAATTATGATGCTGATTTTGATTTTGATTCATCTTTATCATCAGAAGGTTTAAATTTGTCTTCAAACACAACATCAATGTTAGTTCCTTTATTAGCAACTGATGGAACCTGGGATGGCAAAGTCAAAGGTTTTTACTTTATAAAGTTAGACACAGATAATATAGCTTATTATAATATAGAAAATGGAGGATTACCATCATCAATAGATTCCCTTGTTATAACACAAGACCAAAACGAATTAAATTATTTAAGAAATTTAAATGGTTTTATCTTGAATGATAAGTCTATTCAAAATACAGAAACAGTAAGAGAAATACAAACCTATTACGAAACATATACTTTTGAGAGGATATTAAATTATGAAAATTGCCCTACTTTTTCAACTAATTTAGTAAGAAGATTAGATCAAAAAGGTTATACTTCAGAATATGAGGTGGAAGTAGAAAATAATACCGTTAATGACTATGTCATGAGAAAAGGTGTTCAAGTTAAGTATAGCTTTAAAATACAAACTTATGAACCTAGGAATGTAACAATACCTTGGGATACTTGGTTCCAAGGAAGTTACGATGATTCTTATGTTCAA
Source organism: Promethearchaeota archaeon (assembly GCA_013375485.1). GTDB lineage: Archaea > Asgardarchaeota > Lokiarchaeia > Sigyniarchaeales > SOKP01 > Loki-b32. Next base: position 7,516 of record JABXKB010000040.1, read on the forward strand.
GCTAGATTATACATAGATGGAGAATTGGTTGATTCTTCTTTTGACATCAATCCTTTTCCCGCTTCTTTTGCAGGAAGCTTAAGTTCTGTAATAAAACCTTCACCAAAATTACAAACAATAACAGTAGATCTTTTAGCTTATGCTGATAGGGACGAGCCAGATGGGCTTACATGCCCACCAAACACAAGTGAAGTACCAAGCATGGGTAGTGTTTTGGCTAAAATAATAAGACCAATAGATTTATTAGAAAGTATAGAAAGCGAAATATCAAATACAGAATCAAGCGGTGTAGTAAAATACAATTGGTCAAATATACTTGCTGAATTTAGAACTGGGGGGCAAAACCAATTACCTTTAAGTTATTTTAAAGATGTCCATGTAGATTATGCTTATAACTATACTTTACTAGGACCATTTAATCCAACCGAAGGTAAAGTAGTGCAAAGATTAAATGCTGGAGACGGTTCTCTAAAGAAAACTGGACAATATCCAGACTTAAATTTCGCTAAAGAAACAGTTCCAGAAATGGATGAAGATTATCTGTTAGCTATTAAAGAAGGCAGTAGTGATGAAAGGCAAAGCACGAAGGAGGATTATGCTGGTTGGGATATTCTGGATCAAGACTTTACAGAAAAAGCTCAACCTTTAACGCATGTAATTGAAAACCCTAATGTTAGTCACATATGGTTTAGTTTAACCATAGACAGGTTAAAGGATACTGTAGAAAAATCTATAGGAGATCCATTAGAGCCAGATTTAGATGCTGGAGCGTCTTTACCAGGAGTGGTTAATATAAGAGTAGAAACAGGAAGAATAAAACCAAACGGAAAAACAGAAACAACCTATAGCAGATTAATGCAAATAACAGCTTTGGTTGAGGGTTCTGCTATATTAGATATAGGTAATGTAGATAATGCTGAATCTCCAGAATATTTTGATTATATAAATGAATTTTATGATATAGGAGAACTTGACGAAAACGAAGATCCTATCAATAAAGGAGGAATGTTTACAGAATTTGAATTGGAACCAGCAAAACCAGCTACAGAAAGCGCTTTAAATACAAGAAACCAAGAGCATACACCTTTCAAGAGATTTATTAGAATAACAAAACTTTCAACAGAAAGTAATTCTACTTTAGTATTCAAAGAGATAGGGGTGCTTAAGTTCACTGAAATAGTAAGAGGTCAATGCCAATACCCTTATTCAGCATATACAGGTGTAAAAATAGACTCTAGGGTTTTCTCTGAAATACCAAGAAGGTCTTATGAAGCTAAATTAAAGAAAATACAAATACCAAGTAACTATTTCCCCAGTTTTAGAAACGGAAAAGACAAAAGGTATTATGATGAAGCAAATCTTTTTTCTACAACAAGCGCTGAAGAAAGGCATATTTACAAAGGGGATTGGGACGGTACGTTTAAATTTGCTTGGAGCGATAATCCAGCTTGGATATTATATGATATGATATTAAACGAACGTTATGGGCTTGGTGGTTTTGTAGAACCTAGCTCTGTTAATAAATGGGACCTATATAAGATAGGGAGGTTTTGCGACTCTGTTGATGACGAAGGTTATTTCTTAGGTCTTGATGATGGAAGAGGAGGTTTGGAGCCAAGATTTTCATGTAATATAATTTTCTCAGAAGAAACAAAAATATTTGATGCCATTAATACGATAGCTTCTATATTTAGAGGTGTTGTTTATTATAATAATTCTACTATAGAATTTGCTGACGATAGACCAAAAGAACCTATAGCTCTTTTCACAAATTCAAATGTTAAAGACGGCGTATTTAGTTATTCTAACTATCAAAGAGATGAGCAAATAAATACTATTGAAGTTATTTACATAGATAGATACGATGGTTATAAATCAAAAATAGAACTAGTAGAAAACCAAACAGACATAGCTAAAAGAGGTATATTCAAAAAAAGCATGAACGCTTTTGGTATAACATCAAAAGCTATGGCTCGTAGGGCTGGAGAACATTTCTTGTATCAAACAACTAAAGAAAATCAAAGCGTATCATTTACTTGCGGTTTAGAAACTTTATTATGTAAACCTGGAGATTTGATAGTAATAGATGATGATTTAAAATCATTTAAATCAAATTTTGGAAGGGTTTTAGATGTTGATAACGATAAAAAATCAATAAGAATATCTAACGCTTTTTCTAATACAGATTATGAAGCTGATATAACTCTTTATAAACCAAGCGAAATAACAGATATTACGGTAATAGAAGATGAGGTGTCTCAAGTTAGATCTAGACTGGATAATTTTACAATATTAAATAATAATACCAACTTATCAAATATAACAGGATGGAATTATATGTTGGGCAAATGGATTTTTGAAGAATACTCTGGAGGTTATAACAACGTCTATGATGAAGAAGATGTTTATATAGAACCTCTTCAAGAACAATACGCTATATATAAAAATGACAGTGATGCATTCAATGATCCAAACGGTGAATCTACTTTATGGTTCAACACTGGAGTAACTGGTTGGGTTTTCTCTACTGGAAATTATGCTCAAAACGGAGCTTTAGAAGCTAATAATTTATTTATATTAGAGCCAGATCTATTTGATTTTAACGATTTGCAATTCTTTGATGTTAACAACTTACAAAAAACATCTCTTAAATATTATAATTCTGCAGCGCCAGACAAAAGAGGCTCATTTATAGATTACTTTACTGGAGATTTTCTTTATAACGATCCTACTGTAGATTTAGTTTACTCGCAAGGAAACGAAGCTGCAGACTCCTTATTGGGGAGTAACATACAAATATTTACAGTGCCTGTAACTGGATGGGATAGCTCAAATTATGGAGACAATGTATATGTAGATAAAGACGATATGAATTCATCATTAATACAATTTGTACCTCCAGGAACCCCTTATAGATTCAAAGTAAAAAATCAAGATACAAATATATACAAAATAAACTCTATTAAAGAAGAAGCAAGAAATGAGTATTCGGTTGTGGCAGTTAAATTTGACACAGGGAAATACAATATAATTGATGAAGGATGTTAATTAAAATTAATTTTTAATCTCTCCATTAATCATCTTTTCTAAATTCAATAGAAAATCTTCTTTGAGATTATTGGGCACTTTTTTATACTGCTCTTTAGCTCTTCTATAAACCCTTCTGCTTATTGGGTCAGTAGGGTTAATGATTTTTCTTATTCTCTTAGAAACCTTTTTGTTCATAATTTAGCTAAGTAAGTTGTTGAATCTTTAACAAAACCGAGTTTTTTGTAGAGGTTCTCTATCTTTTCTGAATTGGGATTGTTTTCTAATACGGAAAGACTTATAAAGTCGAATTCTTTTTCCCTAGCAAACTCTATAGCTTTTTTTAAAATCTTAAAACCAACTCTTGGGTTTTTTGATATCCAAACATATTCAGAAAAAATATCACAATTAAACTTAATGTTTTTGTCGTTTAAAAAAATCCCGCATGCATCATATTTTTTATTATTTTTGTTAGCCCATACAAAAACATCCCAAGCCAACAAGTGTTTGTTGGCATAATTGGCTTTGATTCCTTCTGTATCATGAGTCAAGCCTAGAGAGTGAGCCTCATACATGTCATCATGAGGTATGAGTTCCCTCATGTCGTCACACATAACGCAGAACTCTTCTGGATTTGTAATCCTTTTGATCACTTTGAAATAATGCTTATAAGCTTTCTTGCTTCTTTTGCTGGTATATCACCAAAATTATTCCAATCTTTAACAGATTCATTAATATATTTTTCTGACTTCCATAAATCCCTCAAAAGCTCTTTAAACGCATCGAAAGAATCTACGTTATGCTTGTCGCTCAAAGTCTTTTCAAGCAGTCTAGAGGGCGTTATGGGGGCAAGGTTTGCTGGTCTAGAGCTTGCAGCAGAAGAAGTAGAACCATCAGACTTATCTATTTCATCTGCCCCTACAATATGGATATTCAAGAAATTACGTACGCAACGAACAAAAGCTCTGTTGCAAGCAATAGTTTCTAAGAATTTAACGCAAAAGTTATCTGTATTATCTGCAGTTGCATTAGCTACATCCTCAAAATGAATATGATCACTTGGGGTTTCGTAGTTTCCCATCCAAGTAATTTGACACTTGGCTGTAACGTAATCTAATTCTGTGTGAGTTTGATAAGAAACACTATGAAAGCCACGTAAACGAGCTAAGTCTTTAATGCCTCCAAGCATAATCAAAAGTTGATTATCTTTAAGACCATCGATAGAGTCTGGAACTGGCTTATTCCTAGCGTCAAACCAACCCTTATTTGGATAAAGAAACTCTGGCTTAATCATGGAGCGCCAATCAATAGAACCATCTTCATTAAACTGGTAATCAACACTCTCTAAAAGACCGTGCTTGTCACGCTTATAGAGATCTGGACCAAAAAGCTTTTTAGCTTTAGTTTCTTTCTTCTTAACCTTTGCAACTTTTTTGGTTGCTCTTTTAGTTGTTTTCTTGGTGGTGGATTTTTTGGCTGTTTCTATCTTGTTCATAAATATAAAAGTAATCTATTTCTTCCCAGTAGTCAACATTATCCACTACTTTATCTGAGTTGTCAATATTATTTTTCCAGTGATATGTAGATTTATATACTTTATCAGACTCGACCACAAGCTTAAAAGAGAAAAAATAACTATTTAAGCTGATAAAGTCTGGTTTTTTATCGTTTTTATCTTCATATTCTACAAGTTGATCAAAATAATCGAATCTTATATCATCAAGAATTTCCTTGTTTTGAACCAAAAAATGGAATTCAATACCCATAGATTTTAAAGCAGAGAAATATTGCTTGGGAACATTTTCTGGTTTTTCCGTAGCTATCACACATATAGATTCTATGTTTTCTGCGTTTTTCTTAATCGTGTCTAACTGAATGAATGAATTCTTTAATACTATAGAGCATTTATGATTAGAACAATAATCATCAAAAGCTTTTGCGTCAGCTTTACCCAAATCTAATCTAATATTTAAAGTTTTATCTTCAAATAATTCTAAATTCTTGTAATCAGTAGGAACAACGTCAATACAAGTAGATTTGTTTTTGTTTATGACTTTGGTTTTGAAATTTACTTTAGGTGTTATTTTGTTTTTTAAATGATTATTATTTAATGATAGCATTTTTAAACATGATTCGGCTACTTTTTCAGCCGCAATCTTATCGATTGGGTTATCTGGATCAGAAAGAGACATTGAAGGTTTCTTGTTCCACTTTGGTTCTATGTCTATCTTATTTTTTTTGTTTCCCCAATAAGGGGTTGTAGCTGACGGGTATATGTTTCCATATAAAGTAACAACAGGAATACCTTGACTGCTTGCATATTGAGTTAAAGCATTGTCCACAGATATTAAAGCTTTAGACTTTGATATGATATAAGCGTTTTTTCTAAAACTTAATGATGGATATGAATAGTCGCACCTATCAGTAATGTTTTCATTTGAACCAATAACAACAACTTCTATGTTGTTTTTTTCTAATTGCCCTTTAATCAAATCAATAACAAGAGCATAATAATTGTAGCATTTAACATCTATATCCTGTTCATTATATATAACTATATAATTATCTGGAATTATTGGATAAAAATGTTTATTAATAAAAACCTTTGAAGGTTTTACTTCTAAATTTTTAGAATATTCTTCTAGTATATGAGACATATTAATTTCCGTTATGTATATAACAAGGCACTCTTTGGGTTGTTGTGGCTGGATAGTAAGCAGCTTCAAAATATCCTTCATGTTTACCAAAACCTTCCATAGATATAGGGTTATCTAGAGAGTTTGAGTAAGGCATACATTTAAAGACGTAAGGATTATCTTCAATGTATTCAAAAAATTCTGGTTTAGTGAATATATATATGTTGTGACCTTTATGTTTCTTTTGTAAATTTCTCAAAAGAGAATTTATAAAAATTAAATCTGTTCCAGATTCTGGAATTATAACTGCAACCCTTTTCCCTTTATCGTCTTTAGATAAAACATCTTCAAATGCACTTGGCTTTTTTGCATTTTGTTTTTTTGCTACCGTAATAAAATGGTTATATAGTTGGTGTTGAGTTATTTTATTAGACTTTAGATCAGAAAGCCATTTATTATATCCTTCTGTATTGTGATCGACATCATCGTTAAGTATGTTCTTGTATAAATCAACTACCAAATTTTCATGAGAAAGATTTTGAGGCATTGGGTAAAGATCGTCATAATGAACGTTTTTAATATCAACTCCATCATCTAAATACGGCATTGCATCAATGAATTCTTCCAGTTTTTTACCTATAACCTCAACAGAAAAATTATCAATAACCCATTGTCTTGATTTTTTGCCTTGTGATAATCTATCTTCCTTAGACATATCGAAAACTTTCTGTAGCATTTCTGCTATATGATCAGCGTCTGTAGAAGCTTTTATAAACTGTGTTCCTGGTTCTCTATACTCATGCCAATTTAATGGTATGCCACCGCTTTCCTCTGAACAACTGTCTTCTCCACAGGAATAGTTTGTTACAAGAGTTATTAGTTCTGTTAATTTTGCTTCTTGAACTGGTATTTCTTGACCGCCACTAGTAAATGGATGACAATAAACATCCATCAAATTATAAACTTCATTTAATTGAATTTCTGAAACTCCATGTTGGACGTTCGTAGTATTAAAGGTTTTTTCTTTACATAAACGACACTCTTGTTCTTGACCAAAAAAAGTTCTAACGTGATAACCATTACAAGAAGAACAAGCGTAAGTAGTGAGTATGTCAGAACCATTGATACCCTTTTCTTTTAATAGCCTATTAATATCCCAACCTTCATCCCAATGAGTGTGAAGTAATAGTTTGGAGTTGGGGTTTTGTTTTTTAAAGATCTTAAAGCCATCAAGTAAATTTGGCACAGATTTTCTTAACTGGTTTCTAAACACAAAACCCACGATAAAATCTTCTTCTTTGATTCCATGATATTTTCTTAGTGTCGCCCTCTTATCCTCTGGTAGTCTATAAAAATTTTCTGTATCAAGAGAACCTCTAAGAGTTTTCACATGATCGTAACCCAGTTCCTTAAAAGCTCTTTCAGCGAAGCTGGACCAAACGTAGTAGTTCTTTATCTTAGGTGCGTATTCTACAGCTTGAGGAAGAATTGGAAGACTGTCTAGAGTAGTCCAAACCATAGTGGAAACTTTATTCCACCAAGGTTTATGATGAAAATTAGTAAAAGCCCATATGTCCTCTATACCTATGTAAACATCTGGTCTTACTTCATCTACAATGTTGTCTATTTCAAATGCACCATAACCAGCAGAACGTTTTTGTTCGTCTTGTAAGGAAGAATAATTTTGAGGAACCGTACCATAACACCTCCAAGGAAGATAATCTAGAGATGGATCTCCAGACATTTTCATATTGGCTGATTCGTAGATATCGTATTTACCACATCTATAAAGATGCTTTAATATGTTTTTTGCATTCTTACCAAAACCAGTAAAAGCTTTGCAAAAATTAGAGTGTATTAATACCTTCTTTTTTCTCATTTCGCTTGTTGATTTATTCTAAAAGAGAAAAGCTGGGATAAAACATATTTAAAAAATTCTGATATTAAATAAGCTTCAGACATTTCAAGTCCTATGCCAAATTTGTTAGAGGAATTCCTGGTAACAGTAAATGAAAAAGCTTCGTCTCCATTTTTCTTTTTATAAGGACTAAACATAATAGATGTAGAATTATCATCAAAAGTATGATAAGCACTAAACTTCTTATAGTTTTCTACGGCAGATATAAAACCACCAATTTCTACCTCATTAAATTTTACAGAAATAGATTTTTCTGGATCTTTATGATTACCAGAGAATGATCCGTTCTTCTTATTAGCGTCCCAAGAGAATTGCTTAACTGCTGTCATGTAAATACAAGGTTCTTGATTTTTGCCTTGAGTGCCCATTCTGAAGCCAAAAGCACACCCTGTGTTTTTAGAGTTTGGTTTGTAAAAATTAATCATACTAATCTATAGTAAAGTTATATGGTTTTTTTTTCAGTTAAATATCAAATATATCTAAAGTGATAATATCATAATCAGAGTCTTCAATACTATCGTCCCCCAAAGTCTTAACTCCTACTCCATATGTACCAATAACATCTACTTCACTATAAATATAATTATTGTTTTCTGAATCCTTGTATTCTTTAAAGGAGCCGTTTGGTTTTAATACATAACAAGAATACTGACTATGTTTATTTATTTTTTCCCAAGACAACTCTATGTATGGTTTGTTTAGCTTGGTTTTTTTCAGAACAGCATTTAATTTGGGTTTTTTTATTTTGTTTTTACTTGAAACTCGGTCCTTAGTTATGACTTGATTTGGTGGTATTGATACGTCTTCTTGGGAATTTAATATTGGCTCTATGAGTATTTCTTTTATTTTATCTCTATATTCAGACAACAAATCAAACTTTTCCAACCAATAAAAAGAAGAAGAAAAATTATCTATAACACGAAGAAGTAGGTTTCTTCTTTCAGATAAAAAGACACAGCTTTCAATGATGTATGAATACAATATACGGGTATAAACAATGCAAGTTACAATCTTTAAACAATATTCGAATTCCTTTTTAGTTTCTTCTTTATCTAAAGCTAAAGCTTCGATATATTCATTGATAATGTAGTTGGATTGTTCTTCGTGAAGACCAAAGTTAACGCAAACAAAAGCTATATCTATAAGCTTGTTACCTTTAAAACAATTATTGCAATTGATAAATTTAAATAAATTATCTCTGGTTATAACATTATCTAGAGATAAAGAACCATGACACACTGTGTTTTTTTCTAATATCTTTTCGTCGTAATTTTCTATTACGAATGATTTTAATTCATTAAAAATAGATTTAACTTCATCAAGACCAAAATATTGATCTATAGAATCTAATAAAAATTTAGGAGATTTTGAAATGGAGTTTTCATAAAAAAAATCTTCTGAAAACTCTTTAAAGTTTCTTTCCGTTTCGGTCTTTGAAAAAGCCATTAAAGTAAATATAAATGAAGAAATATTTTCTAAAACAATATACCTACCAGACTCTCTAATAGTTTCGGATCTTTCTATACTACTAAGTAGATATCTAACGTTACCAGCTTTTTCACAAACCCCAGAAGCTATATAACTATTTTTAAACAAGGAGTCATTGTTTTTTAAAAAAGAAGACTCCCTTATTAATTCTTTGCAATTTTTATCTAAAGAAAACTTAAGACATATATCTGAACCTATATCTGAACGTTGGTCGCCATGCAAAATATAGCAATCATAATTTTCATTTCCATCAAGGTAAGAAACCTCAAACGCAAAAAAAGAATTTTTAGAGTCTTTAATTATATCAAGAATAAGCTTTTTGTATTTATGAGACGCAAGAGAACACCTAGTTTCTTTTGTAACAAAAGCCCTTCCAGAAAAAAGTTGAGAAGAATTCATACAACTTATTATACTGGAAGGGCTATATTTTTCTAGTTATTTATGTATTTATGAAACAGCTCCGATGCGTTTACCCTGCAATTTTAGACCAGTCAAACTTGTTTTTGCAAGCTTTCTGTTTTTATACTGATTTCTGTCATAGACAGTAACATAGGATGGACTTTCGGATACAAGTTGGGCGTTAATAGCTTCCCCAGTCTTTGTGTAAAGACCAAAGAAACGACCTTTGCTTGAGCGAATTGCTTTCATAATACGATTTAGTTGTGTTTTACTCATAACAAATATATTTTAGTAGATTTTTAATGTTTTGTCAACATCTTTTATCGTTATTTTTGATTTTTTCGAATTAGATACAATCAACTTAGCCACAGGAACCTCTATTTTTCTTCTGATATAACCTTTTATACCCCTTGCATGTATATTATTTAATTTTAATTCATTAAAAATAGACTCTATAACAGGCTTAGAGAAAGTTATTTTGACCTTATTCTCAGAAAGCCTTTCACGTAGCTTATTCAACTGATAAGATATAATAGTTTTTATATGACTATCGGTTAAATCCTTAAAAACTATTAATTCGTTTATCCTAGCTAGAAGTTCTGGCTTTATTGTTTTTTTAACAGTTTCTTTGTAAGCATCAGAAGAAGAATCATCATCTTGAACAAAGCCCATGCTTTTTTTATTGGCTTCTTTGTGGCCTATATTACTTGTCAATATTACTATAGAATTAGTAAAGTCTATTTTTTGATGCTTATTATCTTCAATGTAACCTTCATCAAGAAGATGCAAAAGAATATTTAAAATTTGTGGGTCTGCTTTTTCAATTTCATCAAACAAAACAACGCAATTTGGATTGTCTTTAACAAACTTAGTTAAGATGCCTCCTTCTTCATAACCAACGTAACCAGAATTAGCTCCGATGAGCTTATTTATTCCTGTTTTATCATGAAGTTCGCTCATGTTTATTTGTAGGATAGCTTTTTCATTACCAAAAAAGTTTTCAGCAATCTTTTTGGCTGTATATGTTTTACCTACGCTTGTAGGACCAACAAACAGCATACTAGCTAAAGGTTTGTTTTTCTCTGTTAAGCCAGCTTTAGAACAAGAAAGTAAGTCTTCAATAGTTGCAAGGGCTTCATCTTGACCAAAGACTTCACTTTCCATCCTTTGATTAAAAGAGGAAAAGTTCTGCTTGCCGCTCTTAATTTGATCAACTGATACATTAGAGTGTTCTGCTATTATTTCTATTGCATCTTGTTTTTTTATTTTAACAGCTTGATCTGGATTTGTGTTGTTTATATTATCAAGCTCTTCTATGAATTTATGAAATTTACTTTTAACATTCTCTATGTTTTTGTCTCCTTGAGATAAACAAGATATTAAATCTTTATGCTTTGAGACTATGTCAGTGCATGGCTTAAGATTATTTATCTTAATCCTTGCCCCAACTTGATCAAGAATATCGAAAGCTTTATCTGGAAACCTTTTGTTTGATATTAACCTGTCTGATAAATCAACTATACAATCTATTACTGTTTTAGAAAATTTTACATTATGAAAACGTTCATAACTATTTTTACAATTATATAATATCTCTTTGGTTTCTTCTATCGAAGGTTCTTCAACATGAATCTCAAAAAACCTTCTTTTCATAGCTCCATCCTTTTTAAATATCTTTTCATATTCGTCGCTTGTGGTAGCTCCTATGCACTTTATATCTCCTCTAGCTAAATGAGGTTTGATCATATTAGCTGCGTCAAGACTACCTTCTTGGTTGCCTCCCGCTCCAAATATAGTATGTATTTCGTCAAAGAATAGTATTATTTGAGGAGAAGATTTAGCTATATCTATAAGTGTTTTGAATTTTTGTTCAAATTGACCTCTATATTGAGTGCCAGCAACCATCGACCCAAGATTAACACTTAGTATTTCTAAACCAAACATGTTTGCTGGTACGTTGGCTTCGCAAATCTTTGCAGCTAAAGCTTCAACTATTGCACTTTTCCCAACACCAGCTTCACCTGTAAGTATTGCGTTGCATTTATTCTTTTTGGATATTGTCTCAATTAAAGATTCGACCTCTTGATCACGACCATAAACAGTAGGTAACTTACCCTCAAAATACAAAGCATTTAGTGGAGTTACAAAATCTGGAAGCTGATAACTATCAAGGTAGGATTGATTTTCTTCTGTTTGTCCGTCTTCAAAAGAAGGTAAAATTCCTTGTGTAAAATCTTCAGCAAAGAAATCAAGAGGACCAGTAGTATATTCCATTAAGGGATTTTCGCCATTAACAAAACTTCTCAAATTCTCCTTAAAAGAATCACAATCAAAAATATAATCATCCAACTGTTTTATAATGTAATTCGAAGTATTGAATATAGCAAGTATAACATGCTCTATACCTATATAGTGTTGCTCAAGAGAAAAAGAAATGTTATTCGCATCCTTCATCGCCTCGACCACTTCACTATGCCAAGGATCTGAATTTTTATTTTTAAAAAAATAATCTTGGTTTTCTTCGGCAGACTTATCTATGACATCAGATAACTCTTCTTGGCTTATTATAAAACCATTTGACATTAAAAAGTCTTTAATGTCATTTGAGGAGTTTTTTAAACACCCGTATAATACATGAAGGTTGTTGACATTTACGTGTCCAAGTTCTTGTGATTTATGATAAGCATCTGAGTATGCTTTTTTTGCTCTTGGGGTAAGATTAAAGTCTTTGAATATCACGCTATTATATACACTCATTTTAATTCAGATAGTCTCATGTAGATTTTTTCTTGTATTGTTTCTATTTTATCAACAAAAACAACATCATCGCCAACACTGCCAAATATAATTGCTATGTTGCCTTTCTTGGGTAGTTTTTTACCAGAGTTTAAGAAGTTTGTCAACCTTTCTTCTCTATTTGAATCTAAAAATAAACCGCAAACCGAACCTAGCTCGTCCTGCATTTCTATTCTTGCGTACTTATTTCCATTTCTACTTGTTCTTTTCATTATATCGGTTACATCACCAACAAACTTGACCCTTCTTCTTTCTGGAGAAGTCCTTACTTCTTCTGAATTGTTGAAAGAAACAGAATCTTCGTTTACAAATATATCTCTTATATTGTAAGAGTAACTATAGCCAAGAAGCTGTGTTTCGAAAAACCAATTAGCAAACTTAATGTGACTTGAATTCTGCTCATAAATCTTTTTATATGGCTCGTACTTTTTCTTGAAGGTGTTGAATCTCCTGTCTGGAAACAAAACTCTTCCATCATCAGCTGGAGTGTTTTCAGTTCTGCACGAATGTATAGTCTTTAAAATGTCATAATTGAATTTTTCGCCAAGCTCTATAACATTTCTTTTCTCCCTTTCTGTCAAAATATTGAAAGTTTGAGCCTCAAGAACTAATCTGCACCTATCGCTTGATTTATCTTTATCAAACATTTCATCTAAAACGTTATTTGAAAAAGAATCAAGTAAACCAGCTTGTATAAAAGCAGACATGGTTCCTATGTTAACTCCGCATTCTTTTGCGCACATAAAAACATCATATTTGTTTGAGAAATTATTCCCTCTAAATTCTATTAAAGACTCTACAACCTTTCCAGAAACACCTTTTATTGAATTCAATCCATATCTAATGTTACCCCCTTCGATTTTAAAATCAAAACCAGAAAGATTAAGGTCTGGAGGAAGAAGCTTTATATCAAAAAACGAAAGCTCTTGAGATATTTTAGCAATCTCCTCATGAGCGTTAGGTTCAAACCTAGCCATTTTAAGTAAACTCAAAAAGAACTCTTGTGGATGATTAAACTTGAGCCACACAGTAATAGCGGCTAAGTAAGCATAGGATATACTATGTGACTTGTTGAATGAGTAGTT
>JABXKB010000329.1 GCA_013375485.1 Promethearchaeota archaeon
TGAAGTGTTGGGTCTTGTAGGAGAAACGGGATGTGGAAAATCAGTAACCGCTTTATCTATACTTCAATTAATTCGACCTCCTGGTAAAATAGAAAGGGGAACAGTCGAATTTGGTGATGTTGACCTCTTAAAATCATCTGAAAATGAAGTGTTACCTAATAGAGGAAACGAGATAACAATGATCTTTCAAGACCCTCTAAATTCTCTTAATCCCGTTTATAGAGTGGGGAAACAAATTACTGAAGTATACCTTCTACATAAAGAGAAAGAACTGCTACTTGAAGCTGTGAAAGATGGTAGTAAAAGTATATATAGCGTCGCCCGCGATTGGACCATTGAGCTCTTAAGAAGCTTAAAAATCCCCAATCCAGAATTAATAATTGATACATATCCTCACGAATTAAGTGGTGGAATGCGACAAAGAGTTCAAATTGCAATGGCTCTTGTTTGTAGTCCAAAACTTCTTATCGCAGATGAACCAACTACTGCCTTAGATGTTACTGTACAGAATCAGATACTAAAATTAATGAAAGATCTTCTAAAACAGTTCAATACATCAATTTTATTTATAACACATGATTTAGGAATAATTTCAAAAATGTGCGACACGATTGCGATCATGTATAGTGGTAGAATAGTTGAATACGGAAAAAGAGAAGCAATATTAACTAAGGCTTTTCACCCATACACAAGGGGATTAATAGCATCTATTCCGATAGTAGGAAAAAAACAAGAAATGTTAGAAACAATTTCTGGTACAGTACCAAACCTAATTTATCCTCCCTCGGGATGTCGATTTCATCCCCGATGCAAATATAGATTTAAACCATGCGATTCTATTATCCCAAAAAACATAGAAGTTGCATCTAATTATTATGTTGCATGCCATCTATACGATCCTGAATATAATCAAAAAGATGAGGTAATCTCTTCCTAATATTTTTTAAAAGAACAAAAGGAAATGTGAACTAAAGATGAACGATTCAAAAAAAGACAAGATTAATTGGAAATGTTTCGCAGTTTTCGTACTTGGGGGGATTTTTACAATTTTAGGAATATCGGTGGGAATAATACCTTTATTTATTTCAACTTTAGAGCAAAATAATCTAGGATGGTCGTATCTATTGATATTAAGTGTTGCATACTCGCTTTTTTCACAAGTAACAATTCCATTTGTGCTATTTCGACACATTAAAAATAAGAGTGAAATCGATAAATCTTGGAGTATTAAACGGATAACACTTATATTATCGCTTTGTAGCTTGTTTTTTCTAATATTGAGTGATATCCTAGTTTTCGCGGAAGAAACTTTACCTAGGAGTGGTCAACTTCTATTTTTTTCTCCGATTATAACGCTTATAGCAGGTCAATTCGCAAAAGATTATAAAATTATAGAAAAAAAACCAGGATTACGCTTGCAAGATATATTGTTATATCTCTCTATAACTTCAATAGTAGTTATTATAACTATTAGTTCAATATTTGAGCCTTCTTTTCAATCTTTCTTATTAAAAGTTATAAGAACATTAGTAAACCTAATCTTCCCGTTATTCTTCATCAGTGTTCTAATATCGTTTTTTATTATCAGTATAATATCACTATCTCGTTCACAGTTGATATCGAACAAAATAAAACTTATCTTAACTGCTTCAATTTCAAGCTCAGTAGGAGCTTATCTTCTTCCAAATTCTTTAGTTATTCAAATGCAATTCGCTGCGCTATTTTCAATCGTAATTAGTTCGATCTTAAAATACATATTTAATAAAAGGATTCCCATAGGGAAAATTCAAGAATTGACTGAATTAGAGGAATTTAAAGATCTAATTAATGTTGAAAACCTTAAGGTTTATTATCTATTAACAAAAGGTGCCTTAAAGAAGCAGATAGGGGCGGTTAGAGCTGTTGATGGAATATCGTTCAAGATAAAAACAGGAGAGACCTTAGGTTTGGTTGGTGAAAGTGGATGTGGCAAAACAACAGTCGCGAATTGCATCTTAGGATTAGTTGAAAAAGAGGAAGGTGAAATATTATTTAACGATATACCTGTTCTCACTCCATATTCGACATATTTACGCCAAAAAATTCAAATGGTTTTTCAGGATCCAGATGCATCCTTAAATCCTCGTATGAAAATAATAGATATTGTTGCTGAGCCTCTTAAAAATCTGATGGGAATAACTAAAAAAAAAGAATTAAGAAAAGCTGTTTTAAATTTACTAGAGAATGTGTCCTTAAATGTAGAACACCTAGATCGGTATCCTCATGAATTTTCCGGAGGTCAAAAGCAGCGTATAATAATTGCCAGGGCTCTGGCGAGCAATCCTGAACTAATAATTCTTGATGAACCCACTTCTGCTCTTGATGTGTCCGTTCAAGCTCAAATTCTTAATCTCTTAAAAGGCTTACAGAAAAAATACCGTTATGGATATTTATTTATAACTCATAACCTTTCTGTAATAAATCACATTGCAGACCGAGTAGCTGTTATGTATCTTGGTCGAATTGTCGAGACTGGAAGTGTTGATCAGATCTTTAATAATCCCTCGCATCCTTACTCGAAGGCTCTTCTAGAATCCCGTTCTGAAATTGATCCCCATAGTCAAGAAATTAAATTCATTCTAGAAGGAGAAGTTCCAAGTCCTATTAATCCTCCGTTAGGATGTCATTTTAACCCACGTTGCTCATCTGATAATAGAACAAAGCAATGTGAAATTCAAAATCCGCATAAGATCAAAATTGAGGAGGGACACTATATTTGGTGCGTCAATCCTCCAAAACAAGTAAGAATGTTGGAAGAACGTGATTTAATTACTGATAAAGTAGATTCGAATTAATATTACTGAATCTCTTATTCAGTAATAATAAAAAAAAAAGGTCAAAAAGAATATGATTAAACCTCCATTTAAGTTAAGATGTGAGTATCTTAAAAAACCAATCCAAATCGATACAATGGTTCCACGTTTTTCTTGGATTATTGAGCATGAAGAAAGAAATCAATATCAATCTGCTTTTCGTATAATTTGCTCTTCAGAAGAAGAATTAATATTATCAGAAAAGGGTAATTATTGGGATAGTGGGAAAGTAAAGTCTGTTCAAACCAATAATATCTCATATGAGGGTGAACCTTTAAAAAGTGATTCGAAATATTACTGGAGAGTAAAATGGTGGGATAAAAATGATTCCGAGAGTAACTTTAGTCAAATGTCCTGCTTTGAGACTGCCTTATTAAATAATTCTGATTGGAAAGCAAAGTGGATCAGTAAAAGAGAATTTGTTGATATAAAAACAAGAGAAACTCTTCAATATGAGACAGACTCCCCCGAATCTTTTAAGGAATTACCTGCCATTTATCTGAGAAAAGAGTTTACTATTAACAAAGAAATTAAATCAGCTAAGTTATATATATGTGGTGTTGGATATTATGAGACTCATCTGAATGGAAAAAAAATTGGAAATAGAATTTTAGAGCCTGCACAAACAGATTATGAGAAGATAGCACTTTATTCCACATATGATATTACGTCCTCTTTACACCATCAAAACGCTCTGGGTGTTATATTAGGAAATGGACGCTGTATTGAACGAAAAATCAGACAAATCACTGAAGATATTAAGATACCTGTTAAAAGTTATGAATACCCTAAATTAATAGCTCAAATTCATATTCATTATTTTGATGGAACGGAGAGGGTTATTGGTACAGATGAGAGCTGGAAAGAATCTACGGGGCCAATTTCTGAAAATGGTATATATAATGGAGAAAGATATGATGCGCGTCTTGAGATGCCTGGATGGGATTCACCTAAGATTAATGATAATGCGTGGAATGAGGCTGTTTTAGTAAGTGGGTACCCACTAGCTTCCCAGATGATGCAACCCATTGAAGTAACAAAAATAATGAGCCCACAAAAATTATTTCGTACCCAACCTGGGATATTTATTTATGATTTTGGACAAAACTTTACTGGATTCGTTCGGTTATATGTCCGCGGCCCAAGAGGTACTCAAATCAAACTAAGATTCGCTGAACTTCTGAATGAAAATGGGACTTTAAATACAGCACCCAATAGAAGTGCACTCGCAACAGATATTTACATCTTAAAAGGTGAGGGCTTAGAAACCTTTGAACCTCATTTTACTTATCATGGATTTAGATATGCTGAATTAACTGGATTTCCCGGAGTCCCAACATTAGAAAACATTGAAGGATTATTTTTTCATAGTAACGTGCCAAAAGCGAGCGAATTCAATTGCTCAAATCAATTAATCAATCAAATTCATCATAATATTATTTGGGGCCAATTAAGTAATCTAATGAGTATTCCAACAGATTGTCCTCAAAGAGATGAAAGACACGGATGGATGGGTGATGCACAGCTTATAACCGAAGAAGCAATTTTAAATTTTGATATGGCCCGGTTTTATTCCAAATATTTGAGAGATATTAAATTAAGTCAAGAAGAAAATGGTAGTATCCCCGATATCGTGCCTCCTTATTGGGGGATATATCCTGCTGATCCTGCTTGGGGTTCAGCCTTTATAACAATTGCTTGGTACATGTATTGGTATTATAGTGATCTTAGAATACTTGAAGAATATTATGATGAGCTAAAAAACTATATAGACTTTCTCATAAAATTATCTGATGAAAACATATCGTTACTGGGTAGATATGGGGATTGGTGCGCTCCAATGAATGTTGGCTCAAAAAAAACTCCCCTTAATTTAGTTTCTACTTGGTATTATTATCATGATACCCTTTTACTTTCAAAAATAGCCAAGATACTGGGTAAAGAAAATGATTTTACACTTTACTCAAAAAAAGCGGATGAGATTAAAAATGCATTTAATTCAAAATTTTTATTATCTGAAAAATTATCAGAAACCTTCACCGTGAATGAGTATGAACACCTCCAAGTCTCTAAACTTACAGATAGAGCTATTAGTCAAACATCTAATGCATTACCTCTTTATTTAAAGATGGTTCCAGAAGATAAAGAGAAATCAATAGTTAATACTCTTATTGAAGGAATAAAGAGTTCCTATGCTTATCATATTGACACTGGAATAGTCGGAACAAGATATATCTTTGATGTACTTACAACTTATGGCTATCCTGAAATAGCTTATAAAATGATAACTCAAACCAGT
>JABXKB010000330.1 GCA_013375485.1 Promethearchaeota archaeon
CTAGTGTTTTAATTTGAGTTCCAATTTACCTCCTTTAGCTAGAGCGAAGTATCAAGAGTACTTAGATGCTGGAGCTTTAGAAGAAAGGATTAAAAAGTTAGAAGAATTCTTATCCCTAGTTCCTAAACACAAGGCTACAGAAAAAATTGTAGCACTCAATAAATCACGCTTAGCAAAGATGAAGCGTGAATTTGAGGATCGAAAGCAAAAGCAAAAAACTACCCAAAAAATTATTAGCCCTTTTTCAATAAAGAAGGAAGGAATTCAAGTAATACTCATTAGTAATTTCCAAACACCTGGAGTTGGAAAAACTTCACTTTTGAATTATTTGACTGGAGCTGCGGAAGATAAAATTGGAAAATTTACTGCACTGCCCGAAATTGGAATATATCAATATCAGAAAATCCGTTTTCAAATTGTCGAG
The DNA here is from genome assembly GCA_013375485.1 of Promethearchaeota archaeon. Lineage (GTDB taxonomy): Archaea > Asgardarchaeota > Lokiarchaeia > Sigyniarchaeales > SOKP01 > Loki-b32. Next base: position 425 of record JABXKB010000330.1, read on the forward strand.
ATGCCCTCTATTATGGAAGGTGCTTCTGATGGGGTTGGAAATGGAAAAGAAATACTATCTCAACTTAGAGCAGCTGATTTATTATGTTTTTGTATTGATTTATCAAGAAATATTGAAGAACAGATGGATTTATTGGTATATGAATTATCTAGAGCGGATATTCGAATAAATCAATCACCACCCCCTCTTACAATTGAGAAAACTGGTGCCAACAAGATTCAAGTGCTCTACCTGACTAAAGAGGCAAAAGATATTAATAGAATGGAGGAATTAACAGAAGAAATAAAAGAAGTTGTATATGCAAATGGAGTTCGCAACGGGATTATAAAAATTTATGGTGAGATCACTCTTGATAATATAATAGATGTTTTAACTCCTTCTGTTGTTTATAAAAAAGTAATAATATTAGGAACTAAAGGAGATCTTTCTCATACTCAAGAGGTTTTTGAAAACTTAAAAAAGAGCTATACAGATAAATTTCCTATAATTTTAGGTACAAGTTTTCAGAAAGAAAACTTTCCTAAAGAATTTGGTGAAATAATCTTAAAATTCTTAAAAAAAATTAGGATATATACTATGAGTGGTGGAATAGTTGCTCAACAGCCGTTAATAATGGACCTTAGTGTCAATCTTAGTGTCAGAGTTAAAGATGTAGCAATAAAAATTCATCGTAGTTTTTATGAATCATTCGACCATGCTATAGTTATACGAGAAGGAGAACGACAAAAGCGCAAAAAGGTTGGTTTAGATTATATTTTAAAAGATAATGATATAGTAGAAATACATATAACTTAATACTTGATGTTTTCTATTAAAATTGGAATTTTTTTAATTTCTCTTATATAATTCTCATCTAAGTTGGATATACCTTCTGCAATATTTTTAATACTTTCCAGACTATATATTAAATTCTCTAAATAATCAATAAGATCTCCTTTAAAAACTAAAATCTTATATTCTTCAATCAAATAATTAGAAATTTCTTCAATTGTCATTTTCTCTTTAACACGTAAATTAAGTATTAATTTTTCCAGATTCAATCGGCCACAATCGCAATATGGATTATCATTACAGGTACAATTAAATATATCACTTGTCAATTTCATTATAAAGTCAATAAAATCACGTGAGAATGTTTTTCTCTTCTTAACATAGTCCGCATTCATTAAAGATAACACGCTAGCACTGAATAAATTGTTTGAAAAATATTTCATATTGACATTCTTTGATAAATCAGCAACTAGATTCTTGGATAAATAAACATTTCTGAGAAATTCTAAGTTTAAAGCAATATCTAAAGGATTTTCTAATTTTTTTTGTAATTTTTTAATTATATCAAGACATTCATCAATAGTTAGAAAAGAACTAGCAACTGCTCCTCCTAAACGGGTGATTTTTACTGTTAAATCTTCCTTGATTCGTATTAAATTATAAAGTATTAATTTCTTCAAGACTTCTTCCAAATCAAAATGATTATTAATTAAATGGTTATAAAATTCAAAGATAATATCTTTTGTGATCCACTGATTAAACATAGCTATAAATGCAAGAATTTCTGTTTTGGATTTATCCTCGTCAGGAATGAGTTCATAATCTTTAATCTTTCCATTTAATAATTTTATTGCAATATTTTCTTCAGTAATTTTCATTTTAGGAGAATATACTTTTCCAGGCTCAACAAGTATATATGCTAAACCTTTTTCGTGTTTTTTTAATCTCCCTGATCTTCCAAGCATCTGTTCAAATTCAGCAACGGATAACCAATTTATACCCATAGCTAACGACTCAAAAATAACTTGACTAGCTGGAAGATCCACTCCCGCTGCTAATGCTGCAGTAGCTACTACACCCATTATCCTCTGAGATTGAAACATTTCTTCAATAATTTTCCTTTCCTCATTTGTTAACCCTGAATGGTAAGGAGATACTTTAATTCCTCTATTTTGTAAATATGATGATATTGATTCACACTTTTTTCGAGTATTTGTAAATACAATTGTTTGACCTTTAAATCCATATACTGACTTCATGGAATAAGCAGCTCTAATTAATTTCGAAATATACTTTTGTTTTTGAGTTTCGTTTAGGCATAATAATAAATGACGCTCAATTGGAACTGGACGGTTATTATATTTAATTAACTCACAATTTAATTTTTCTGCTAATAACTTTGGTTCTCCTAAAGTTGCACTTAAATATAGGAAATGAGAATCAAATTGTGTTTTTAACCTAGCTATTAACCCATCTAATATGAATCCACGTTCTGGATCGATTAATGTTTGAATTTCATCAACTATTATTGTACCAATATCCCCTAAACGCGCTCTATTCCCACTTCTTAAAATATAATCGATTGCTTCATATGTTGCAATAACAACATGAGCATTAGCTAAATCTTTAATATTATCTTCCTCTCTTTTTCCAAATAACGATTCTCCAACTCTTTTTATCACTTTTAATTTAATTGATTTATATTTTTCTTTAAATTCTTCTGTTCTTATATTGGCCAAAGCCACTATAGGTACTAAATATAGCATTTTAGAATTTCTATCATTTAAAACTTTTGATATTCCTGCCAATTCTCCCACTAAAGTTTTACCACCACTTGTAGGTGCCATAATTAATTGATTACGTCGTTCTGTTAACAACCCTTTTTCAATAGAGATTGCTTGTATCGGCAATAAAATAGTTAAATTTAACCCTTTTAATATTTCTTTAAACATAGGAGGAATGTCCAGATTGTCAATTTTTTGATTAAGATATTTCTTACTGATTGAAGGTGTTTTTTCAATATCATAAAGTGTTATTTCACGGGATCTAACGGGATCAAAATCTGCCCTAAAAACATCTAATACCTTCTTGAGATCTTTAAATTTGAGAATCATATGCATTAAAAAGTTTTTTAACTTAGGACTGATTTTCTCTTTAGAAATCATCCCTGTTAGTTTAATTCTATTCACAACAATTTCATAAGAGCATTCAGAACAAATAGTTTGATTTTTTAATGATTTAATTTGAAGGTTCTCATTTAATAATGTAAACTTTTTTTTATCTAAACATGAATCACATATAGTTAAATTGATTATTTTATCTGTATCATATTGAAAACCACTCAACATTTCCCTAACAGGTAAAATATCCTCGGTTGAAGTTTGGTTTGAGAAAGCTATAAATTTATTTTTATCTGAAAGAAAAAATTTTCTTAATAATCGTGGATTTATTGGTTGTGAGCTTCCATCTTTCTCAATTTTATTGAAATTCAGAGGACGCATTTTGTTCTTAAAATCTAATCCAAATTTTACGGTTCCTTTAAAAAATGGTTCATTTACATATGTAAATGTAAATCTCTTTTTCTTAAATGATTTAAGATAAAAAAAATTTACATCAAAAAGTAATTCTTTCTTACGTTCACGATTTCTATCCAAAACAATGAAAAAATTTCTTGAAGGAACGCTCAATTATGAAACCATTTGTAGACAATGATAAATAAGAATGAAACCCATCAATTCAAGTTTTCTAATTTCAGAAAAAATAATTGGAACAATAAGAATAAAGACTAAGATATGAAATAATGAAGAAAAAATAAAAAATTAAAACCCAAAAACTTGTTTGATTTTATCATAAATTTCTTTAATTTGCCTAAGTTTAGCTTCATCGCCTTGACTTAGAAAATGTTCCAACCATTGCGAAAGACCTTGATTCTTAATCCATTCAAGGAAGTATTCAACTGACTGACGTTCTTCAGCAGACATTTTTTATTCTACTTTTCTCTTATATTTAGTTTGATTATTTATTTTTTTCTATATAAAGATTATAAATCATTTTATTTTATATTTTTATAATTCTAAATCAATTAAATAAAGTTAATGAAATTTTTAACTAATTTTTATGAGTGAAAAAATATGTCAGTAAGAATAAAAACACCAAATCTAGATGAGATTTTTGAGAAATGGAAGCAGAAAGCTGCAAGAACTGATCGAAAAAAGATGGAAAAAGAATTTGGAACAAAAGGAGCGGTTTTTTCTTTAGATGCAATAAGTGCCGCCGAATACGTTAAAGATACAATGAAGGAAGCGGCTATATATTTTGCTGTTAAAAAATCCCTTGGACCACTAGCAAAAGGGAAAGAGGAGAATTTAGTGATGGCTCCAAGAGTAGGTAGAGAACAATATTATTCATTTAAAGGAGCAGGTAAAATAGATAAGGAAAATTGGAAAGGTGATGAAAAAGTTCCTCACTTTGAATCAATTCAAGCTGTCCCTTGTAAAAATTGTAGAGGTAAAGGATACATTGAAGAAAAATGTAAGACGTGTAAAGGAACTGGAAAAATTGACGAAACTTTTACAGTGTTAGTTGGAGAAGAACAAAAAAAAGAAAAGAAACCCTTTTCGTATCCATGTAGTACCTGCCATGGAACTGGAAATAGATCAGAACCATGTAAAGAGTGTGGTGGACATAAAAATATGTACAAATATGAGATTCTTCCTGTTCCTTTCAAAACTGTAGTAACAGGAGTACCAATTTTGCATAGTAGTGCTCAAACAAAATATGAAAAAGAAATCGGAGATGATCTTCATAAAATGATTGAAGATGTCGAAGGGATTAAATTTAGCGAATTTAAAGAATTAGAGTCGAAATCAGAGGCCTCATTAGGATATATGAATAAAAATATTAGTAAAACCATAGGTGCTGCAAGGAGTGATTATAAA
>JABXKB010000331.1 GCA_013375485.1 Promethearchaeota archaeon
ATAACAAAAAATAGGTTTAGAATGATTCGACTCGCTAGACTAATACCAAAAAACAAAATAGTGCCCAGTAATCCCTCTAATAAGAATTTATTCTTTCTTCTTTCGTGTTTTAATTTCTCTATTCTAATTTCTTTATCTTTATACCCATTAAGATCTTTGTTAAGCATTTTAATCAACAAAAAAATAGAAAAATGAAGATATTTAAGTCTTTTTGAAAAAAAAGTTGATATTTTTGTAAAAAAAATTTGGTATTACTAGAGACGAATCACAAGTTCAACCTTATCCAGGTGGAGGTGATTTAATGAGATGGATTGATCCTGCTACGTTTCATCAAGTGTTCCCATCTTCTTTAGAGTTTGAAGTCACTGTAAGCGGAACTCAGTATACAGCATGTTTACGAGATATATGGGGTAGTATTTTTGGAGGTACAAGCTTTAGTTTCAGTGAAAAGTTGAGAGAGCCATTAATGAAAAAATCCAGCCTTTTAGAGATGCAGAAAGAGCTGGAGAGAATCCTTATGAAGCACTATTGAAAAACCATTATCAGTCTGCTGAACACAGATTTTTAGAGGATGGCCCTTTATTTGCGAGTAAATTTTGGAGGCTTGGAGCAGAAGGGTTATTCGAGGAGCATTCTGCAGGAGACTTAGCCTATATATGGCAAATTACTATATCTCGTATCGCAACGCAAATAATAGCTGTGCTTTCTTGTGATCGGGATTTAGTTCCTCAATTTGAATTTTTCAATGATGTAAGATTCTTCCCTGATCATATATATGTGTGCATCAATAAAGTAGATCTGGTTGAAGTAGATAAGGAAAAGAAAATTGACGAAGTTACAAATAAAATAAAAGAATTTTTTGAAACTCGAAAAATAGCTATCAATGACACATTTATAACTTGTGGTGAAACAATAGAAGGATTTGAAGATGTTGAAACTTATAATAACCAAGTCGCAGAAATGATTCTTGAAATTACTACTAAAAATTAATTTTATATACTATTAATTTTCAGATATTTATTGATCTCTTATTTTAATTTTTTAATTTTAAAGCAATTTTCAAAAATAACTTTTCTAGATCAAGTAAATATCCAATTAAAGGAGTTAAACTGACCTTATTCAAACTTTTTTCCAGAGCAACAAATCCCTCTTTTTCTAATTCTTTAATATCTTCTAAAACACCTTTTTTTTTCCTTATTTCTTTTATTTTTTGAATTGTAGTTTCTCCAGTACTATTAAAGCAGCATATCATAGTACAATATAATGTAGCGGCTAATCTAGGGTTTCCTTCAAAGGGATTTGCTGAAATAATTTCGGTTGTTTCTGGATCAAATGAAATATACCAATAAGAATTCAAAGGATTAAATCTTACTTGAAGTCCTAAAGGTTCAAGATAATTAGATAGATTATTTATTATATTTTGAAAGTAAATCGATTTATTCTTATCTTTAACATTTAAATTTTTAAGAATGTCCTTTTTAGTAGCACCTATTTGAAATTTACTTGTTTTTTTGCTTAGTAAATGCATCAAAACTGTTAGTTCATTCATTTCCAAATCCTCCTTCTATAAATATAAAAAATTCGTTCCTTTTTGATATTTTATTTTGCCTAATTGAAGTAAATGTAAAAGATATACGAAATTTTCAAAAATTTTCATTTGATCAAGTTCATTTTCAAATATCTCTTCATATGAACATGGTAATTTATCCTTAATAATTTGAAAAAAAGCTAGCATTTTGTCGGTAAATCTTTTTTCAGGTATTTCTAATAAAAAGATCTCTTTCAAATTAATTTTATCAAGATGTTCAATCTTTAGAGGTTCTGGTTTGTCAGTTACTAATCTATCTTTAGAATATTCAAGAAATTTCAAAGAAAGGGCATCAATAATAAATGGGTCTCTCCAACAATCCTCAAATAGTTGATAAATTTCTCTATCTTTTGGATTTAACTTTAAGAATTTTAAAAACTTATCTTGATTATCTAAATAACTAAGGAATATTTTTAATTCTTCAAATTTTTGGCTAAGAAGTTGAAATGCACTTTTATATGTACTCGAATACTTACTAATGTTATAAATAGTGAGGGAATCTTTTAAATTCTCAAAAATAGGTACTAATTCTACATCTAAAAGAGAGATTTCTCCTGAAAGAACTCTATTTTTAATGTTTTCAATCTTACTATTTATTTCTTCAGAGAAATCTTTATATTCCATCATCTATCAAAATTTATTTCTTTTTCACGATTTTAGGTTTAAATACGGAAGAAATTTCCTTTTTTCCCACTCTAGCTATTCCAATCAATTTCTCAGCTAATAAGAATAATGAATTCGAGGATTTTGGTAAAAACATGAATAATTGAATTGGATTTTGCTCTAAAGTTGATTTAATTAATTGATATACCACTTCTGAATTTTTTTCATCTAAAAACATACCCGGCTCATCAAGCATAGAAAGTGCAGAAGGTTTAATCTCTTGAAGAGATAAAATTAAACAGATTGAAACTAAAGAAACTTGACCTCCACTAAGAGCTGTAAAAGATTTCAATTGCTCTTTTGAGGTAGCAGCTTTAATATCAACTCCTAAATCTTCGAAATCGCCAGTTAATTCAAGAGAACAATAAGATTTAATTTGTGAATCTTCAAATTTTTGATTAACTCTCTTTTGGAGATTCTCTATTACAACACTAAATTTATTGTAATAAGTTTTTTCCATTTTATTTTCCGCTCTAATAGCCGCTTTAATATCTTTTTCTAAGTCTGTTTGATTTTTTGAGATTTCTTTAAGAGTTGTTAAAATCTGGTCCTTCTCAATTAAAATAGAATCATCAATATCTAAATATTTAAGTAGGCTTTTATCTAATTCTGATATATCCGCTTTAATATCCTCAATAGGGCGAATTTTAATTATTTCTTCTAAAATTAAAGGACCTATTTCAGAATTAATTCTAGTTAAATCTTTTTTTTTTGATTCGAGATCTTGATTATAAGAATTTAATTTAATATTTTCTTGTTCAAAATTTAATGTAATTTGAATATATTTCCTCTCTAATTCACTTTTTTTGTTTTGTAATACTAATATATCTCCTTTTAACTCTGAAATCGCTTTTTCAGATATTTCAAGTTCATCTTCGACGTTCTCTAATTGACGATATATATCAAAAGCTGTTTTATCTGCTTTTTGAAATGCTTCTTTCTTTGTTTCAAATTCCTTCTGTAATGTATTTTTTTTATATGATTGTTTACTTTTTTCATCTCTTACTGCTTCTAGAATATCTACATTCTCACTTAATTTTATATCCCATTTTTTCTTTTCTTCATTCAGAATAGCTAACTCATTAGGAATTTCTTTTATTCTATCATTCCACTTAAAAAATTCTGGATCTGTCTGAGATTTTAAAGCTTTTATTTGATAATCTAACTCTTTAATCTCAGTTTTACTATTTGCATTAATCTTTTCTAATTCATGCATTTGATCATATAATTGATTCTTTTTTGATGTAATTCTTTGTTTTTGGTTAAAATTATAGAGAAGATCATTAAAAGAGTCCTTCTTTTTAAATATTTCTTTTTGAATCGTGTCCAATTTTGCTTGATCAACTCTCAATTCTGAAATTTTCTCATTTAATGATTTAATCTCAGACTCTAAGACATCAGATTGTTCTTTTTGTGTACCAGCACTTAATAATCCCTTTAGTCTCTTTAGGTAAGGTGTTTCATATACATATTTATAAGAAATTATCTGTTCTCCTTTTAAGGTAACACATTTTCCTTTGAAATCATGTATACTATACAGTTCTTTCCCAGAACGATAATCGACAGCGACAATACAATTCTTAACCTTTGAGTAAATGACTTTTTTGATATCAATATCATCATTGACGATCTCAATTAATTCTGCTAAGTAACCAAGGATTCCATTGGCAGATATTTTAATCATTGGTTTAACATTGATATTTTTAGGTAGATAAATATTACAATATGCACCATATTTATCTTTTAATCTTTTTAACAAGTTTAGAGTATCCCAATCATTAGCTACAAAGCTATAAAGTAATTTTTCGCCGAGAACTGATTCAATAGCGTAGCTTAATTCATCGTCGTATTTTAAATAATCGATTATTGGTCCTTTTACCTTTAACCCTCTTTTATTTATCTCATCCTTGAGAATAGTAATATTTGAAGGAAGAACTACACGACGTTCTCTAAGCGAAGCCTGTAATACTTTTAACTTTTTAAATTTTTTTGAGATTTCGATTTCTAATTTTTTTAACTCAGAGTCAATTTCATATACTTTAAATGATGTCTTTTTAAGTTCTCTATCGAGCTGAATTAGTAAATCTTTACTAGGATTATCTAAAAACCATTTATTCTTTTCGAGTTTATGTTCTATATCTTTAAAACTTTGAAATAATTGATTAATTTCATTATTATATGCTTTTATTGATTTCTCGTTCCCTTGTATTTTTGCTAATCTCTCTTTTTTCTCAGAATTTATTTGGTCATATTTATCCAGAAGAACCTTATTTTGCTTTATTTTTTTAATTAATTGATTCTGTTCTGTTATCAATTTATCAATTTGTAATCCTTCATTTTTACTTTCTGTTTTTATTATTTTTATTTCATTTTCCAAACTGACTTTCTGTTTCTCGTAATTATTGATTATTTTTTGAATCTCATTAATCGTATTTGATAATGTATCTAACTCTTGTTTCGCTTGGACTTTATCTTTTTGCCAATTTTGAATTTTTTCAATTAAATCTTGTTTTTTATAACTTAACTCGCCTAATTTTTTTGAAAGCTTATTAATGTTTTGTTGCTTATCTAAAATTTTATTAGAGAGAGTATTAATTTCTTTATCGGAAGTTTCCTTCTTTTTTTTCATTCCCTCCAAAACTAATTTAACATTTTTGACTATTTCTTCAATATTGATAATTTCATTTTCTAGTTTATCTCTATTTGCCCATAATAATTCATCGGTAAATTTCTTTTTAATATCTAATAATTTATTTTTCTGTTTTAAACGCTCTAATTTAGGATTTAATAGTTCTAAGCTAATGCTTAATGTATTTTTCCTACTTTTTAATGAATAAAGATCATTATTCAAATCTAAAACATTATTTTTCTGTTGTA
>JABXKB010000041.1 GCA_013375485.1 Promethearchaeota archaeon
GATTCTTGGTTTAACTTATGTGTGGAGCTGGCTAATTGTAATACTCGGTTTAGGGAGTAAACATCTTAATTTTGATCATAAATCACGAAAATTTCTAAATGGTATTGTTATGCCATTTTATGTTCTTCATCAAACTATTATAGTTATTATTGGATTCTTCATTGTTCAGTTAGATATGATAATAATTTTAAAATATCTAATTATTAGTGTTGTATCTTTTGCATTAGTTATTGGTTTAGTTTTAATAATTAAACAAATCAATATTCTCCGATTCTTATTCGGGATGAGTTTAAAAAAGAAAAAAGTTGTCCAAGAGAAACCTATGGAGCATTGAAAAATTAAATAATACTTTGATTTCCTCTTATTTTAAGATAAAATAATAGGATGTAATTTGATTACCAAAATCCAAACTTTTCATCCAGTTTTGCTCCAAATACGAGAATGTATGGTACTACAAGATCTAATACTCCTGTATATAGATTTATTATTGGTGTAAATATCAAAATAGCAGATATACCAGTTATATTTGCAAACCCAATAACTTCAAGGTTAATATATTCAAAAAAATCAGCCCATATCGTTGCTACGAAGATAAAATTTAAAATAAGCATCGCTCCTATTCTTACTACTATGCTAATTGCCCCACTGAAACTAAATATCTTTGGATCTTTTAATTTTTGACTGGTTAATAATCCCTTTTCCCTCCATTTCAAAATTAAGTAAGGAATAATTATATGAGGTATTGTAGCAAAGAATTTAAATGCGGGTCCTATTCCAGTTGGATCAATAATGAGTAAGCCAAAAGACCCAGTTACAGAACAAATTATTCCAGCTCTGATACCAAATATCAAAAAGCAAATAATCCATACCCAAGATGTTGGGTCAAATAGAGCAATTCCCCAACCCTGAATTCTAGAAGCATTAATAATTGGAGAAAGTATAAGAGCAACGACAGTAGAAAGAGCTCCAAAAATAGCCCCTCCAGCAAGTTGTATCCTAAAATTTGACTTTTTAGATCTAATAGCCTCAGTTTCTCCTGGTAAAACCTCAGACATAATATTATACTTAATGATTTTGGTTATTTTTATTGAGTAGAATTAAATATTTTATATATTTAAACCTTAGTTAAATTATAATTTACATAGAGAACTTCTTTTGAGATTTAGAAATAAAAAATTGAGAATATTTTATGAAATTGGTAAATATAATATAAGTATTATTAAGAAAATTATAAAATCGATGATTTTTATATTCTTAAACCTTTATAATTTAATATAATAATCTACCCATTTTTGGAGATAAAAAAAGGTATTTAATGAAATAATTTTTTTTAACCCTCTCTATGTTAAATATTTCTCAACTATAACATAATTTATTTCAATACTTTTTTTTCTTTTACATCTAATTCTAGCCAATCACTTACATTTTTCAGCTGCTTTCTTGAAGTTCCACATAAAATCTTTAAAAAAGGAAGAAAATCTTGGATAAAATCTATTTGAGAAATTTCATATTTTCTTTTAAGCTTCTCAACAAATTCTTTCTCAACACTCGTTAATGAAAAATAAGTACCAGAAGTATATCTGGGGAACACAACTCTACGAAAACCTTTTGCTATGGGGGTTTCTTTACGGGATAGAGCAACTCCCCCAGCAAAAAGGTCAAAAAAATAAGGTAATAACCCCCAATATTGATTCGTGCGAATTCTTCCAAAAATTTCGTCCGCCATAGAAAGATTTTCAAATGCTTCGGCAAGTTCTCTATTAGATTTTATAAATGCTAATAGATTTTCATTTATCCATTTGTATAAAAAATTATAATCAACATCGGATTTATCAGTTAGATTTCGAGCTTCCCTTAGAGAAGAAACCTGAAATAAATCTCTAATTAATGAAAATATCTCTTCTAAATTATCACGATGGAGACTTAGGATTAATTCCCTATGATCTCCTTCCATATTTCCTTGCGTAATTCCTTGGATATCATTAATTATACCTCTTAAATCGCCATTATTCTTATCAATAATTAATTCTAAATCCTCTTCTTTAAGATTAGTGATATTTTCTTTCTTTAGAATGTTTTTAGCAATCTTTATTACTTCATTTTTAGGTAAAGGATGAACCTCATATCTTCGAATTTTATTATAAAGAGGTTGTAAATTTGTTTTATATTCATTAGAACACATTATAATGGGGAACTGCGTATTCTGAATTAATTCAATCACGGTAGGAATTGCTCCCTTATCTTGAACTCCATAGATCCCATCAATCTCATCAATTAGGATTAATTTCTCTTTTGATTGGGTAATAAAATCCATAATTCCACGAGTTTTTGTTGTTTCCTTCAATCTTTTTTCTATTGTTGCTCTGGTTCGTGTATCAGATGCATTTGTTTCTATTACTTCCATATTGAAATCATTAGCTAAGGCATAAACGATTGAAGTTTTACCGATGCCTGGGGGACCTTCTAATAAAACAGCAGCTTTTTCATCGGGAATCTTAAGTTCATCTTTTCTTTCCTTATCGATAGCAGTTCTATTAAATTTTCGAATCTGTTTGTTTTTTTTATTAATTTTTATCCTTTCCTCAAAAAAACTTTTAATAAAATTGGTCAATTCTTCAGCTAATTTTACTCTTTGACCACTCATCCTTGCAAAGGGTAAAGCCATTTCCCTAATACCTTTTGGACGATACTTTTCGACCCACGGAATCTCAGTTTTTACTTTTGACAAGTTATTATCTCCTTACATATATTCTGAAAATAGACAAATTTTTGATAGAAGGGCGGAAACTTGAATATCATTATCTCTCCCATCAAGGGCTCTGAAATCAGAATCTGCAATGTAATTTATTAATTTACTCCGAACAAATTTGCTTAAAGGTAACTTATTAAGTTCATCAATCATAAGTTTGAAAAATTCATGAATATTATACTTATAATTAGAAAGGATTTTCCGTGATATTTCTCGAACTTTTGGAAAATCTCCTTTGAAAGCAACCATTAAAAGACTCCTTATAAGATCATTGTGGAATTTTTGAGAAAATTCATATAATTTTTCCATATCAATTGTTTTTCCTGAAATGCTACTTAACTGCAAAAGATCTATAGCACGAGATATTTTTCCTTCAGAAATCTTGTATAAAACTTCAATTGCTTCATCAAAGATTTCTAAAGATTCTTGTGTAGCAATTTTTTTTATTAAATCTTTAAAATCGTTGAACTTTACAGGAGATATTAATACAATTTGACATCTACTAACAATAGGATTAATAATACTTGAAATATTAGTGGTAATTAAAATCATCCTACAATTTCTACCATATATTTCCATTAATCTCCTGAAACCTTGTTGGTTTTGACCTAAAGCTTCAAAATTTTTTACTATTAATATTTTAAAAGGAGCACCTCCTAACACTTTCAATTGAACAAAAGGCTTTACTCGTGCTTGAATAAAAGCCGGAGTTGTTATTCTTCTTCCAGCGATACTCCCTATTTTACTTGTAGAAACATACGCTTCAGATCGTGCTAGCTTTCTCTCTTCTTGACTTAGTGGTATATTAGCATAAACCAATTTAAAATTTGCATCATAACCTTTATCAAGAAATTCTTTTGAAAATAATTGGGCAATTAAAGTTTTTCCAATACCTTTTGATCCTACAAATAACATATGTGGAAAATTCTGTTGTTGAATTATTTGCTTTAAGGTTTCCTTAACCTTTTTTCTTCCACAAATTAGATCTAAATTTTTTGGATAGTACTTGATTCTCCAAATAGGTATTTCTTCTTCCAAGTTTAATTACCCTTCACTTAAAATTTATTTAAATGATAAGTTAAGATTCAATATTTTCAATTAACAGTGCTAAAAGTGCCGAAATCTGAATTAATTCATCTGCTCCCTGACTTATTCGATAATCAATATCTCCAATATATGTTTTTAAATTAATAATATTTACAGGGGCAATATTTAGTGATGGTAAAATTTCTGATATTTGTCTTATGAAATTACGACTGTCAAAAGCTTCAATAGATTGAATTATCTCTCTAGATTTAATAAAATCTTTATTTTTTATTGCTTCATTTAAATTTTTCAGAGTTTCTACATCTAAGAATCCTGAAATTTTAAAAACTTCATTTATATCTAAATTTTCTAGGAGATCAAGAGCGACAGCCATTTGAAGGGTATTTATCGCTTTCCGTAAATCCCCCCCTGAGATAAAATATAATTGATCAAAAAATTCTTCTTTCTTCTCAGAAGGTATTTTCAAATTCTCTTCTTCGCTAATATACTTTAATCTTTCTATAATACTCTCCTTTAGCAAACTTACGAACCTAAATACAGCGCATCTTGAAATAATTGGATCTATTATCCTATTTATGTAATTACACAAAAGAATGAACTTTACGTTATTTGATGTTTTTTCAATAATTCTTCTAAGTGCTTGTTGGACTTGTCCTGGTATATTATCTGCTTCATCCAAAATCACAAATTTTAAGGACCCATTTTTTACTAGATTTTGATTAACAAAATTCTTTAAGATATTTCTTACAAAATCTATTCTTACGGTATCAGAAGCATTTAATTCTAAAAGGTTTGTATCTAACTCCTCATCTTTAAGAAAATGTTTGGCTATTATTAAGGCAGTGCTGGTTTTTCCCGTTCCTGCTGGACCTGTAAAAATTAGGTGAGGTATATTAGTGCTCTTTACGAATTTTTTAAGATTATTAATTGCAATACTTTGACTTACAATATCAGAAAATGTTCTTGGGCGATACTTCTCGACCCATGGAATTTCTAAACTCATCTTCTTAAACTATTTTTTATTCCCTTCGCTTTCATTCGTTAAGTCTAGTTCTAAAACTTCATATACTTTTTTAAAGTTCATCTTCTCATATAATTTAGCTGCTTCTACTGCTCTTTCCTTAATATTTACTCTAATTTTCTCTACTTTAATTTTCTTCAAATGTTCAAGCGCCTTTTCTAATAGAAGACTCCCCACTCCTTTCTTACGATAAGATTCTTTCAGAAAAAATTGCTTAATAGAACCTTCAGATGAGCCAAAAGGGTCAATCCGCAGTTCAGCAATAATCATTCCAATAAAATCATCAGAATCTTCATCTACAGCTATTAATATACCATGGCGTTGAAGAGGATCATAAAGACGACGCCGAATTCCCCAATCAAAACGTTTTGGATCAAATTTTTGCCCCAATCCTTCAACTAATTCTTTAGTTAAATCTTTTAAGTTTTCAATGTGTTTAGGAGAAGCAACTTCAACTTTAATATTTGAGCTCATGTTTTACCATCGTGAATGACATATACTTTCTTATTAACATAATTATTGATATTTTAAAATTTAAATCTTCTTGACTTGAAATTAATAAAATACCCAATGAGATGTTAATGAATACAGCTTTTAATTAAAACAATAGCATTTTAAAAAAATTAAAATAAAATTAACATTATAAAATAAAGATGTTAAAAGTGGCGAGCAGATGTACCATCCCAGGCTGTTACATATTTATTTACCCATCCACATTTAGGACATTTGTCTGAAAGCTCCCAACTCTCTAAAGCTGGATGAATTCGACAATATAAACCTCCACAAGTTTCACAAACCAGATATTTGGCTCCACATCCAGAACACATTTTTAATTGACCTTGTTCGACAAATGGAAATGCTCTCCTCATCCACTCATCATGAGCAAGAGAAAATTGATCCTTTCCACAAACTATACAATGTACCCCATCCTCTTCATTACTCATATTATCTTCACACTTAACTTTTCATTTAATTTAACAAAT
This sequence comes from Promethearchaeota archaeon, assembly GCA_013375485.1. Lineage (GTDB taxonomy): Archaea > Asgardarchaeota > Lokiarchaeia > Sigyniarchaeales > SOKP01 > Loki-b32. The sequence continues at coordinate 5,801 of JABXKB010000041.1, forward strand.
GTATATTGTAATAGTATTTTATACTTTTTCTATGTAGTAATATTAAATTAATAATAAATCTACAAATTAAATATTTTCTTAAAAGGAAAAATAAATTAAAAAATAAATTAGAAATGGGGGTAATATAAAAAAGAGATTTAAATTCTACATCTTTAATTTTTTAGTGGTTCCTACACCTTTTACTTCAGGATTAACCGTTTCAATATTTTGAAGTATAGTAAATATGTTGTCCTCCTCTAAAGCTTCTTTAAAGGCTAAATACATTTCTTTATTCCTTATAAATAATCCCTTTCTTTTCATGGGATTACCATCGTTTTTTAAAGGGTTAACTTCTAAAAATAATAACGCAGGTCTTGTCTTAGTAGCAGGAACCTTCACTACAAAAACACCAGGGACTGGTGTCTCCATTTTTTCCCATGGTTCGGCGTCATCTAAATGTTTTTTCAATTGTTCTTGAATATCTGTCATTTTAATTCAATTCTAAATTTAATATAAATTCTGTATTATGTGTTACATGTTACATATAATACGTATATAAAAATTTTTGGATTGAACTGAAATTGCATAAATTACTAAATGTTTTAGAATGTAAACAATTAAGGGATATCTGTGATAGTTTTATTCCAAACTAATAGTAAAAAATATGATAGCATTCTGTCGGATTTCTTGGGGTCAATTTCCACTAAACCTTTAAATATATCACTCTCGTATATATTTTTATCAATTAAAACAAAAAAATTGATATTTAAGATGAAACTAATTTCTGTAAACTTACCTGAATCCTATCTTAAAGTACTAGAGATACTAGTGGTTGATGGAAAATTCCCAAATCGATCTGAAGCAATTAGAGTAGCAATTCGAGATTTAATTAAAACAGAATATATGATAGAAGAATCCGTAAATAGGAATATTGCTCCTAGTATTATTGAATCTGAAGTAGAAAATGAAATTCAAGAAAATTTATTAAATTAATATTATTTTTTTTATTCTTTTTTAAAAGAAGTTAAGTGAAAGAAACGTTATTTATTACTCACGTTTTCCTAACAATTCTAAAACCTTTTTCCTTCTTTCCTCTCGTCTAGCTGCAATCCTACTTCTGAGTATTTCCATTTCGTCCACAGCAGTTTCTTCTCTCTTCGTTGTTACTTCCATTAATGGTTTTTTACTAACTTTACTTCTGAATTCTGTGATTTTATTATCAATTTCTTTAATGATTTTCTTTCCTAGTTTCAGTTCTTTAAGTTTGAATTTAGCTTCACTTAATTCAGAAATTGCTTTCATGAACCGATTTTCAGTAGCAGATACTTGAGCTTCATCTAATGCTTTATATGCCGCCTTGAAATTTCCACTCTGAAATTCTTCAGTATCTACCTCCAAAGTTATTAATGGAATTTCAGTTTCAGCTTTTAAATTATTGATTTGTTCATTAATTCTCTCAATTTCATCATGTTTTTCTAATTTCATCAACCTTTGGATCTCTTCTCGCATTATTAGAATCCCCTCATTATATCTGAAACTATTAATTAACTTACTTGCTTCATCCAATTTAATCGATATCTTTCTATCAAGTTTTCTCTTAGCCTCTTCTTTTCTTTCTTCTTTTCTTCTTTTCTCAAGTTCCTTACGTTCTCTTTTTGCTTCCTCTTTTAAAAGAGTTATTTGTTTTTCTTCTTCAACTTTTTTAATTTTTATATCTTCAAAAATCTCCGCTTGTTTCTTTTCCCTTTTAAGCTTGAACAGAAGTTCATTATTTATACGTGAAACTTCTCGTTGCCAAGATATTTTTTGGAATAATTCTCGAGCAGCTATATATTTCTCGAAAGCTTCAGTAAATTTACCACGATCCATTAACGCTGTGCCTTCTTCTAAAAGTTCATACGCTTCTTCTGAAATTTGTCTTTCCTGTTCCTTTTCTCTCTGCATTTTTAAAAACGCTTCTCTCTTCTCTTCTTGTTGTCGTTTTTTTATCAATTGAGCCTCAGCTAATTTTTCTTCTAGTTTTTCTTCTATTAGTATTTTTTCAGCTTTTCTTTCTTCAAAAGTCTTTTGTTCAAGTTCATAAGTCTTTTTCTTGTTACTAATCATGACAACTGAATCTCGAACCATTTTAATTCCTTCTTCCCATTTTATATCAATGAATATTTTTTCACTCTTTTTATAAGATTCTATGGCTTTATCAAAATTGTTTTGTCTTAATTCACGTTTAGCTTGATCCATTAAACGAAAAGCTTTATCTTTTTGAGTTTCAAATTGAGCTATTCGTTCTTTTTTTAAACCCAAAGAATCTTTTCTCCTTTGTAGCAATTTTTCTTGTTCTAGCTTTGCTTGTTCTAACAAACGTTGTTGAATCATTAATTCTTCTTCTCTTTTTTTGGCCTTTTCTGCTTCTAAAGCACGTATTTTCTTATCTTGTGCTAATTTTTCTCTATAAAATTTAATTGTATCTATTAGTTTAGCAGATTCTTCTTTCCAATCAATTTCTTCAAAATGTTTTCGTGCATCGCGATAAATCTCAATAATTTTTTCATAAGGTGCTTCATAATCAAAAACACCAGATTTTAGTTTTAATTCATATTCTTGAGCCATTTTCTCAGCATCTTGAATCATATTAAAAATTTCAGCGGCAGTCTCATCAGCTTGCTTTTGTTTTTCCTCAAATTCTGTTAATCTCTTCTGTCTCTCTAAAAATTCTTTTTCAGTAGTTAATTTAATGGGTTCCAATTCAATCTCTGGTTTTTCTAATTTCTTTTGTTCAATTACTCTTAACTTATCATCTTTTTCTTTTTTATCTTTGTAAAATTTTATTGTCTTAATTAATCGGTTAGCTTCTTCATTCCATCCTATTTTTTTGAACAAATCTCTAGCCACTTCATAATTAGAAACTGCTTTATCATATGGACTTTTATATACTAAAATATCTTTCTTAATGCTAAGTTCATAACTTTTAACTGCTTTTTCTGCTTCATCGATAAGATTCATTGCTTTATCTAATAGGATATCCTCTTCTTTATCTTCAGTTTCAAGTTCTTTTATATTTTCTGGTTTAGCTGGTTTAATTTCTTTTTTACCTAATTTTTGCAACTCTTTAAGTTTCTTTTCTCTTTGAGCTTTTTGAGCTTCTATTTTAAGTAAATTTTTATGCTTCTCTGCTTTATCTTGATAAATTTTTATTTGGTTTGAATAAATTTGTGATTGTTCTCTCCAACCCCAAGCATAAACTTTTTCTCGTAAATGTTTGTATAAATCAATTACATCGGAATATGGCGTATTCTCTAATATTTCTCCTTTTCTATATGCCTTTCTCATAGCCATTTCAAAATCTCGTACCATTCTCTCAGCTCTACTGACATTTTCAGATATATATCTTTCAAAATCTTCTTCTTCTTTTTTTCTTTCTACCGTTTTTAACCTTTCTCCATCCACTACAACCTTTTTACCAACTTTATGCATTTCTTCAACTTTTTTTTCTCTTTGAGCTTTTTGAGCCTCAATTTCTCTTAATTTGTAATCTTTTTCTAACTTTTGATTGTAGAAAGATATTTGATTACCATACGCAACAGCCTCTTCATTTCTTCCTTTTTCAAGTAACATCCGTATTACTCTTTCATAAATACTAATGATCTTTAGAAATGGAGGGCTTTCCGCTAATTTACCTAGCTTAATAGCTTTTTTCATGGCTACATCATATTCCCGAGCCATTCTTTCTGCTCTTTTTATCATTACATCGATGATTTCTTCAAAATCTTCCTTTTCTTCTTCTAATCTTTTTTTTTCTTCTAATAATTTAAGCTTATCTGTATCTAAACCGACACTCGATTCTTCTTTTTTAATCTTAAATAGTTCTTCTACTTCTTCCTGTTTCTTGGCCTTTTCTGCCTCTATTTGCCGTAATCTTTTATCTTTTTCTAATTTTTCTTTAAATGTATTAATTTGACTTAAGAAGATTGTTACTTCTGTATTCCATCCTCTTTCTTGTGCTATTAGTTTAGCTCTTTCATAAACATTGATGATTTCAGGATAAGGACATTTTAATTCAAATTTACCTTTTCTTAATGCTACCTCATATTCTCTTCCCAAACGATCGGCTCTTTTGGTTATTTCCTCAATTTCATTTCGAATATTTTGTATTTCTATTTCTCTTTGACGTTGCTTCTCTATAGCTATTAATTGTTCTTCACTTAAACCAACCTCTACATCTTCTTTCTTGAACTTAATTATTTCTTCGGTTTCTTTCCGTTTTTTTATCTTTTCCGCTTCAATTTGTCTAATCTTTTGATCCTGTTCAAATTTTTGAATATAAACACTTATCGTATTATCATAAATTACTGCTTCACTTTTCCAACCTTTATCAATAAGTAATTCCTTAATTCTTTTGTAAATTTCAATCACTTTAGGATAAATGCATTCTTCTACTAGTTTTCCATCTTTTATAGCTTTCTGCATTGCCAATTCATACTCACGAGCCATTCTAGCAGCTTCAGTCACCATATTATCAATCTGAGCTTTAAAGAATTCTTGCTCCATTTTTTGAAATTCTATCCCTCTTACTCTTTCCATCTGTGCAAATTTTTCTTGTTCTTCAATTACTTTAACATGCTGATCAATTACTTTTTCTTTTTGAATTTCGGTTTCAATTTTCTGCTCAAATTGAACTTTTTGATTTTCAAGAGCTTGAAAATGTGCAACTTTTTCTTTTTCTAGTTGCTCGATTGTATTTTGAATTTTCTTAGCTTCATATGTCCATTTTAATTCTTTGAATAAATTTGCACCCTCTTTATATAAACTTAAAGCTTGATCATAGTCACGTAATTTGGCTAACTCTACCGCTTTGTCCAATATTTCATAAGCTCGAGATGAAATTTCCTCCTCACGTTTTTTGGTTTCAAGATATTGTTTTAATTTTTCCTCTTTTAACTGCTCCTCATTTAATGATAGTTCTAATTCCTCACCAATAACCAATTCTTCTTGGTCTTCTTTTTTAATACTTCGTAGATATTCAGCTTTTTTATTATAACAATCTTCAATTAATGAGTATATTCTTTCTACTTCATCAGTTTTACCAAGATCTTCAAGTATTCTCTCCACTTTATCATATTTATCAAGAGCTTCCTCAAATCTGTTGGAATTAGCTAATTGATGTGCCTCAACTATTAATTGGTCTGCCTCTCTAATTAAATCAACCTCACTTTTAGTTTCTTCAATCATTCCACCTTCTTTTGTCGTTCCAACTTCTTCAATAACTTCAGTTAGTTCAACTTCTTTTTCCGTGTCTATTTCAACTTCTCTAAATGCCTTCTCTTTAAGAACGTAAACCTCTGATATTTTTTCATTTATAGCTTTAATTTCATCTTCTCTATTAATCTGGGTATATAATCCAATTGCTTGACGAAGAATTTCAATACCATCATCATAATACTGTGAATTTATTAAATTAATAGCATGCTCTACTAATTCATATGCTTCAGAAGCAATCTCTTCCTCCATCTCTACCATATCAGCAAAAAAAGCATCCTTAGTTAAATCTAATCCCTTATCATCGAATTCTTTATCGAAATCTTCTTCTCTTTTCTCTTCCATAAATCTCACGTATTTTTAAGGAGAATTAAGAGTGAAACTATTACACAAAAATCTCAACTCAAATTTATATAATACTTTAGTTATAATTTAAAAATTATTTAACGAAAATAAATATTTAAGCAATTATAAATCAAATTTACCTAGATTTTTATTGAGATAATCGTCGCAAATTCTCCCTCCCTCCTTTGTTAAACTCCACCCATTTGCATTTCTTTTTACAAGATTCAGATTCTCAACACTAGTTAAAATCATATGTACTTCATCCTCAATTTTACGGATATTAAAATCAACCTTTAAACTAAATATAATTTCATCAATTGGTACGGGACCTCCAAGCTCATCTTCCATTACACCTAACGCCGCAATTATTTGATTTTGTTCTACCATTCCCGCGTCCAATGTATTCGAAACCTCGTCAAGTAGCCATGGGTTTTTATCTAACATCTTTTTAATAGCTTTTTCGTTGCCCTTCTTAAAAAGTTTATCGAATTCTTCTCTAATCTTCTTTTTAGCCATTATAATTGCCAATTTTTTCGTTGTATATGAAAATTTCTAGATATATTATATTAATATCTATAATATAAATTTAAAAAATAAATTCTTTTATGATGATTTGAAAAAAAAAAGATTAAACTAACTTACTTAAAAATTCTTCTACTTCTTCTTTATTACACATATGAAACTTTTTATCTTCACTCTTAATATATGCCAATCTTATATTCTCCTTAGTTGCATCCTCATCAATCGATTCTTTTATTGTTTTTAAAGTAAAATTTATAAGCTCATCAAATGTCATTTCATCTTTATAATTCTCTATTAAATACTCTCTAGCAGCGGATTCTCCTGTCCCAATAGCATACGATTTGAATGAGCGATAAATACCGCTTGGTGAGGTAGTGTAAATCTGAGTTCCGCTAGCATCTATAGCCATGAAAAAAAGAGCACACCCAAAAGGTCTTATTCCACCATACTGTGAATACATTTGACATAAATCTGCAATAGACTTTGCCAACATGTTAAGCCTCACAGGTTCATCATAAGTTAATCTAAATGATTGAGCTTGAACTCGTGAATAATTAATTAATGCCCGAGAATCAGCATGTAAACCAGAAATTGCTACTCCGATATGATCATCTACTTGAAAAATTTTATCTATTGAATCTGCATCCATTAATATTGATGGTACTTTAATTTGAGCTGCTATACAGACATCATCCTTAGATTTTACAGCTACAGCAAGAGTTCCTCTTCTAACAGCTTCCAGAGCATACTCTACTTGATATAACCTTCCTTCTGGGCTAAATACAGTTAGTGCGCGATCATAAGCGCGCTGAGTTCCGCCGAACATAGATATTACCTTATTTTAATAATTAATTTAAATTTCTAAATTATTTTAATGATATTATGTGATAATTATTAGAAATCTTTTCCAAAATTTTAATTTAATGTTTATAACAAATAAAAAGTTAGATCTTTTGAGTCTTCTCTAAAATAGCAAGGGTTATATCTTTGAACACAGGAGATACTTTAACATCATTCTTTGCACTTGTCTCATAATAGGCTATCGCGTTAAGTTCTTCCTTTAATGCTTCCCCTTCCCCTTCCCCTACTTCTCTGTTCCCTTGTGCTGCCAAATCTGTTTTATTACCTACCAAAATACTTGGTTTACCATCACCAATTACTTTTTCCACTTCATCTTTCCAATTTAAAAGATTTTGAAACGAGCTCCTTCGCGTGAGATCAAAAACGTATACAGTAGCTCCAGAACCTCTGTAAAAGGGTGGACGTACAAAGCTGAAGTGTTTTTGTCCTGCGAGATCCCAAAGCTGAAGCTTAACGAGATAATTTGGATATTCCTCTAAGTTAACTTGTTTTGTACTAAAGTTGGATCCGATTGTCATAATATAATTTTCTTTGAAATTGTTCTCACAGTAGCGGAGAACCATAGAGGTTTTACCTACGCCACCATCTCCTACAACACATATCTTGTAAATGAAGCTTTTTGTTGCCATTTGTTATTTCACCAAATTGTGTAGAAAGGATTATAAAACTAAATTTTAGTTAACTATATAACTTAATATATTAAGAGAAATATTGATCTTTCTTAATTTCTTATATTTTTTTAATATTATTATATTATATTAAATAAATAAAAATAATCGTTATTAATTTTTTTTTTTAATTCACTTTTTAGGGACATTAAACAATTAAACGATTTAGATTTAAAAATCAAAAATCTGGTAAAATTATCACTCCTAAATTAAAAACAATTGTCGAATTTTCCCATGATTTTTTTCAGAAATATGCACTTACCTTCCTATAAAAGTTGGATCCCTTTTTTCCTTTAAAGCTTTTAAGGATTCACCAAAGTCTTTACTTTGAATTGTCTTAGTCCACGTTTTATTTTCCAAATCTAATTGTGCTTCTATAATTGTCCTAAAATATGTGTGTATTGTTTTTTTCATTAGTTTAATTGAAAGTGATGGACCCTTAGGTGGAATAAGTCTTAAGGCTTGCTTTCTCACATAAGGCATTAATTTATCTTTAGGTAATACTCTATTGACGAGCCCTAATCTTTCTGCGTCTTTCGCTGTCATCCGATCGCCAAAATAAAACAGTTCTTTGGCTTTATGCATACCTATCATGAATGGTAAAAGAACGGTAGTGGCAAAATCAGGTATAACCGCTCTTTTTACAAAAAATAATGCCCACCATGCGTCTTCAGCCATATAAACTAAATCTGAACAAATTACAGGAAGTGTAAATCCACCACCCACAGCAAGACCATTAATCACAGATATTAACGGTTTTGAAAAATCCCAAAACTTAAGACATAACTTTTTTGATGCCATATCTCTTAAATTAATCTCTGTTCTATACTTTTCAGGTATATCTTTCAACATTTCATTTGAAAAATAACCTCCTGAAGAAAAGGCTTCTGCTTCCTCACAACCTGTTAAGATCATTACTTTAACTTGTTTATCCTTTTCAGCATGATCTACGGCATACCATAGTTCTAAAAGACCTAATGGTGAAAGAGCGTTTTTCTTAACAGGCCAGTTTAGGGTAACCATTAAAATTCCGTTTTCTTCTTTTTCATATTTAATTTGTTTAAATTCTTCTACAAGCATTAATACAATAAAATCATAAGACAATAAAATATTTTATAAAGTAATTTAATCATAATATTATTTTAGCTTATAAAATCAGAAATTTAAATAAATGAAGTCATTAGAAGAAAAAGTTGAAAAATTATCGGAATTAATCCTTGAATCAAATAATATAGTAGCTTTAACTGGAGCGGGGATGTCCACTGAAAGTGGAATTGCGGATTTCCGATCACCGGGTACTGGTTTATGGGAAAAAATAGATCCGTATGAATTCGCATCGATTCATTCTTATGTAGCTAATACAAGTAAGAATTTAGAATTTATGTTAGAAACTGGAAGAAATATTTTTAGAGCAAGACCAAACAAAGGGCACAAAGCATTAACAAAGCTTCAAAAACTTGGAAAATTAAAAGGAGTTCTTACTCAGAATATTGATAGATTACATCATAAAGCAAAGACTAAAAACATTGTAGAATTTCATGGGAACGCTTATGAAGCAAAATGTATGAGTTGTGGTCAAGTCTACGAAATAACATTTATGGTTAATCAAGTTATGAAGGGGAATTATTCGCCTTCTTGTGAAAAATGTAAAGGAATATTAAAACCAAACGCTATCTTTTTCGGGGAACCACTTGAGTCTGCAACTCTCGAAGCAGCAGATGCTATGATCGCTGAGTGTGATTTACTCTTAGTGCTTGGAAGTAGTCTGGTTGTATATCCCGTGGCATTTTATCCGCAAAAAATCCTCTCACTTGGCGCAAAATTAGCGATTATAAATATTCAGGAGACTGATATGGATTCAGCAGCTGAAGTTGTGATTCATGAAAAAATTGGAGATATCCTCCCCAAAGTGGTTTCTATTGTTGAAGAAAAAAAGAAAATAAATTAATTTTTAAATTTTATTTTTAATTTTTTCTTTTGAATACCGATTATTCCTATAACAACAATTAAACCTAAGAAAATGTATAAGTTATATCCTTCAATAATGGGTTCATCAGTCTCATAAGTCCATATTAGCTGAGGTCCTATATGTAAACCTGCTCCGTGTCCTTCTCTTGATGTTGCCATAACATATCCGCTTTGTTCATAACTATTAGAAGCATTAATACATACTGAAATACTTTCTCCTTGTATATAATTTGAAATGTCAAATTTGTAGAATGCTGTTCCTGTTACTTCAAATGTCGTAATTATTTCTCCATGCAGAGGTTTATTTACCCAAGTAATTGTTCCTTCTCCCCAGTTTTCAGTTATCAAACAAACGGTTGCATTGAATTGTCCGAACATAGTAGCATCAATCGAAATTTCTGCTTTTTCCCAGTTTTCTGGTTTAGCAGAAAAATTGAAATGTATATATGCTTCATCAAATTCATTAAAATTTAGATTATATCCAAAAAAAACCGATGTTGAATCACCGTTATTTGTAGTGTTAAATATAGATTGGACATAACTATCGCTGTCTGCTAGAGTAGCTATTTCCGAAGATGCAGCTTTCGCTGGAGTAACAAAAATTATTGCTAAGACAATTGTAAATCCAATTATTAGAAGTATCTTTTTTATTCTCATTTTTGGATTTCCTTCACGGCTTTTTACAAAAATTTGTTAATATATAAAATCCTACTATATTATATAAGTCTTAACATAAAGAAGGAGATTTAAATTTCTGAAGTTTGAATTTTAAATAATTAAACAGTACTATATTTATTTTTAATATATTGACTCCGCAGCAGAAATAGTTATTCATGAAAAAATTGGAGATATACTGCCAAAAGTAGTTTCAAAAGTTGAAGAAAAAATCAATAAAAATAAGTAATAAAAGTTTTTTTAAAATTATGTTTAGAGTGACTATAAGAAATGAATACATCTACTGATCAAAGAATTTTAAAAGATACCTATTTTATGAAGATTGCTGAAGTAGTCTCTATGAGATCATCTTGTATCAAAAGGAATGTTGGAGCTGTACTTGTTAAAGATAATCATATTTTATCAACAGGTTATAATGGAGCCCCGTCGGGATTACCTCATTGTACACCAGATATATGTGTTCGAAAACATCTTAAACCTGGTGACAATCCAGAACTGTGTAGAGGAGTTCATGCTGAAATTAACTGTATAATTCAAGCAGCACTCCACGGAACGGCAATTGAAGGTGAAACTTCTCTCTATACTACGACCTTTCCTTGTATGAGCTGTTTAAAACTAATTATCAACGCAAAAATTAAGCGATTAATCTATAAAGAAGGTTACAATATGGAAAATATCGTAAAAGCAGATTTGTTGAAAAACTCAAAGATAGAAATCGTAAAATTTAGTTAAGAAGCAATTTTGCTATGAAAGTTAAATAATAAAAAAACAGCAAAATAAAAAAAAAATACTTAATTAAAATGTTAACCGGATCTTAAAATCTTTTTATCTATTTTTCCAATTACAGTAAGCGGAAGATCATCTGAGAATTCAATTAATTTGGGAACTTCATATGGCGCTAAATTCTCTTTAGAAAACTTTATAATATCTTCCTTTAGTGCATCTTTATTTCCATCGAATTCAAAATCGGGATTTATTTGTATAAACGTTTTAACGATTTCAGATCCAGGTCTTTCTGGGTTTGGGATTCCGATTAAGGCAACCATTCCAATAGCAGGATGTCTTGCTAGTGTATCTTCAACTTTTGCCGAAAAAACTTTATAACCACCAACGATAATCATATCTTTTGTGCGATCGACAATTCGAATATAACCATCTTCGTCCATGATACCAACATCGCCAGTATGCATATAACCATCTTTATCTATCGCTTTAGCTGTTTCTTCTGGTTTATTATAATATCCTTGCATAACTAATGGACCGTTTACACAAATTTCTCCAGGTTCTCCCAATGGAACTACTTCATTGGTTTCAGGATCAACGATCTTTAAATCGACATTTAAGAATGGTAATCCTACTGTACCCAGTTTTTTCATACCTAAGGAGGGATTCATTGTTGCTACAGGTGATAATTCTGTCATACCATAAAGTTCTAATAATTTACCTTCTCCTACTATGCTCTCTAAAACTTCCTGAGATTCTTTTGGAAACGGAGCAGCTGCAGAAATACAGTATGTTAAATTAGAGTGATCTAACCTTTTAAATTTACGGAAATTAATTAAAATTTGATAAAGTGAGGGTACATTTACCAGAACTGTTGGGTTGTATTTTTTCATTTCATTGCAAATATGTAATGCATCCCGTGGATTAGCAATTAAAATTTGTCCCATACCATAAGCTACTACTCCTTCACATACGGTTAAACCAGCAACATGAAACATAGGAAATCCAGATAAAAGTATACCCTTTCCTTCTTCCCATTGAAGCCAAGTAATAATACCTTTTATATTTGAAACGCAATTTCTGTGGCTTAGCATTGCACCTTTGGGAGGTCCTGTAGTGCCACCAGTATATTGAATCCAGCCAATATCATCAGGAGTCATATCAACTTTTGGTAAATCAGCAGAATAATTCTTCAAAACATCATCTTGATAATTATATACAGTTTTTCCCTCCAATGGAGTGACTTTCCCAGAGGGTATTTCTCTAACTGCTTTAATTTTAGCTTGATCCTCTTTAGAAAATGAACCGATCACGCTTGTTGCCACTACAATTTTAAGCTGTGGTAATTTATCAGCAATTTTTGTCAACCTATGTTGAAAAATAGCATCAAGAGAAACTAAAGCAACCTTTTTACCTCCTTTTCCAAGATCATCCAATTGATAATGTATTTGGACATCAGACATCAAAGGGCTGACTCCTGAAACAATACATCCAGCTTTAAGTGTACCTATCACTGAATATACATATTCTGGAGTGTTTGGTAAATTTATTCCGACAACATCTCCAGTGTTAAACCCATTTTCGATCAACATATTAGCAAATTGATTAGAATATTTATCTAACTCTCCAAAGCTGATTTCTAGGCCCTGATAAGCAAGAGCCATATTATCTGGATATTTATCGAATATCTCTCTTATCATTTTTGGATATGTAGTCTCAAATTCTTTCGAGTCAAGATCGGAAAGATGATGATCCCAGTTCTTCCGCCAAAATCGGCTTTCATACGGATTTGACATTTTAAAACTTCACATTTTTATTTTATTAAATACAATTCAAAATCGAATTGTGATATTAAATAAGCTATATTTTAAATAAAAAGTTTATTAAAATTACTTTGTTTTTTCAATCTCAATAGAAAAACGTTAAAAGAAATTGAAAACCGAAAATATAAATATTAATTTATGTATAAACAACTCGAAAACATTAATCAATGTATTATGACCACACAAGATGTTTATGAGCAATTAATGGTACATTTGTCATCAATGGGAATGATGTGTCCTCCGAGAGAAGATTTACTCACAATTTTAAACTCAAATTTCAGTGAAGAGGAAGTTAAAGTTGTCCTCGCAATTCCATCAAAAACAATACCTTTTCAAGGGATTTCTATAAATAAAATTTCTAAATCTATTCAGATACCTATGGAGCGTTTGAAAGAAATTCTTGAAAATCTTGTGAATAGAGGACTAGTATTTTCATCTAGAGATAAGAATACTGAAGAAATGAATTATTCATTACAGCAATCGGGATTTGGATTTCCTCAAGTGTTTTTCTGGAAAGGAGAAAATACCCCTCGCTCAAGAAAAATGGCAATACAAGTACTCAAGTATTATAATACAGAAGTGACGAAGGAAACATATAGCACTGAACCTATGCCTTTCAGGTTTATCCCTGTAGATGAAACAATCGAACCAGAAACACAGGCCATCCTTCCCTATCAAGTAATGAAAGAAATTATAAAAAATGCGAACATTATTGCCGTAGCTCATTGTATCTGTCGTCAATCAATGAAATTAATAAGTAGAGAATGCAATCATCCCTTAGAAGTTTGTATGAAATTTAATGAATTAGCACGCTTTATTATTGATAAAGGTTTTGCACGGGGAGTAAGTGTAGAAGAAGCATTAGAAATAAGTAGAAAAGCTTCAGAAGCGGGACTTGTTCATTTCACTGATAATGCAATTGATAATGTACAACAGAATTGTAATTGTTGCGGTTGTTCCTGTTGGAATTTAGGGCGAATTAGACGAAGAATGATCCCTCGGGACAAAATCATTGCCACTTATTTTATACGCGAAACTTTACAGGATGAGTGTGTTGGTTGTGGCAATTGCATTGAAATATGTCCGGCAGACGCGGTAAAATTAGAGAATGATATAGCTGTAATTGATGTTAATTGGTGTATTGGATGTGGTGTATGCGTTTCTAGGTGTCCTAATGATGCAATCAAAATTGTTTTAAGAGATGATTTAAAACAAAAAATACCAGAAAGGGATTTTCAGATTTTACACGAGAAAATTTTAAAAAGTAGGAATTAAATAAATATGAAAATAAAAATTTTAAGTTAAAATAAAATTTCAATTAATTTTAGTCACTTTTTCGTAGAAGCTTCTTATCCACCTTGCCAACTACAGTAAGTGGTAATTCTTCTGAAAATTCAATTATTTTTGGAACTTCGTAAGGTGAACAGTTTTCTTTCGCAAATGCAGTTATGTTTTCTTTTAATGCTTTCTCATCTCCATCGAATTCGTAATCTGGTGCTATCTGTATAATTGCTTTTACAATTTCGGAACCTGGTCTATCTGGATTTGGAACGCCGATAGTAGCTATCATCTCAATAGCGGGGTGTTTAGTTAAAGTATCTTCTAATTTTGCGGAAAAAACCTTGAATCCTCCCACTATAATCATATCTTTTGTTCGATCGGCGATTTTTACATAGCCTTCGTCATCCATTATTCCAACGTCTCCAGTATGCATGAACCCATCAGAATCAATAGCTTTTTTCGTTTCCTCTGGTTTATTATGATAACCTTCCATAACCATCGGTCCTTTTACACAGATTTCTCCTGCTTCGCCTAAAGGTACTTCTTTTCCAGTATCGGGGTCTAGTAGTTTAAAATCTACATTAGGGAAGGGCAAACCAATATGTCCTAACTTCTTCTTTCCTTTTGAAGGGTTACCAACTGTTAGTGGTGATGTTTCAGTCATTCCATATAATTCTATTAGTTTTCCTTTGCCAATGACACCTTCAAATATCTCCTGTGATTCTTTTGGAAAAGGAGCAGCAGCAGATATAGCATA
>JABXKB010000042.1 GCA_013375485.1 Promethearchaeota archaeon
TATCTTCTCGAGTTATTGCTAGTGAAATATCTTCAATTAAATATGGATCAAAATAAACCCTATTCTCTCCGCATTTAAGAATATCTGCTGCCATTCTTTTTTGTGGTTTTAGATTCATATTTTATCTCCTCTTTTTCTTAGCATTTTTATCCTCACTATCAAGAGACTCTTCAATATCATCAATATCAAATAATTCTTCATCTTCCATCTCAGATATCGGAGCTTCTGCCAATGCTTCTAGACTTTCAATTTCTTTTTGGGATATACCAAGGTTCAATATTTTAAAACCTCTTTTTTGACAAATGTCGATAAGAGCCACGCGTTTTTTTGCTCCCAATTTGCTAGAGATTTTAATAGCATGTTGGTTCTTATTTAAATCGCTTAAATCCTGGATTGTAGTGATTCTTGCTTCTATATACCCAGATGGATGTATGCCTCTTACTTTTTTTGGAGATCTATATCCAACAGATGGAGATTTAACACCAGATTTCTTTTTCTTTCTAGTTTTTGAATCAATCCCCCTAGATTTTCTCCAGGAATCTTTTACCCTTTTATATCTCCATGATTCAACTCGTCTAAACGAAGGACGTGTTTTATGTATTTTCTTCCGAAGTTCTATTAATCGTTTATCATGTACCATAATAATTACCTTAATTTATGTTATTTCCCAGATAATTTCCTCTCCAAGCATTTTTTTATAAAGATAAACTCCATCCTGAAAAACACGAGGATCTTTTTTTCGAATACGACAAGCTCTTTTAACATTAGCTGCTGTTTGTCCTAATGTTTCCTTATCAGGTCCTATAAAGTATACATCATCTCCTTTTACTTCTACTTTTACATTCTCAGGATATTTTGCTTTTCTTGGGGCTCTTTCCCCTAAGAAATTAACTATATGAATCTCTCTATTTTCTGATTTTATTTCGCAATTACAAGGAAAATGTGAGTAGCAAATTTTAGATATATATTTGTAATTTGTTTGTACTCCAATAATTAAATTATTAATGATACTAACTACAGTTTTAATTAGTGCTAGTGTTCCACTTTTAGGAAAGTTGGTTGTAAAAATTATTTTTTTTTTCTCAACTGAAACTTTAATACCTCTAATATGTGAGAAATCTTTTGTAATATCACCATTCGGTCCTTTAACTCGAATATGATGTCCCCCTTCTAATGTAACTTTTACATCAGTAGGAATTTCCAATTCTTCCTTAAAAAAGGCTATTTTTACCATTTAATATTTCCCTCACAACAAGATTAATAGATATAACATAAGGTATGTCCACCAATTTGACTTTCTTCTGCTTCACTCATTGTCATAATTCCTTGATTTGTTGTTAGAATTATTATCCCTAAACCAGGTGCAGGCAATAACTTTCTTTCTAACATCTCAAATTGAGAGACTTTATAATTTAGCCTTATTAATCCTGAACATTCATTTATTTTACCTAATAAGGCAATCTTAAATTTACCTTGTCGTCCATCATCATATCTTTCGAATTCTCCAATATAGGCATGTCTTTGAAATATTCGAAGAATTTGTTGAAGAACTTTAGAAGCTGGACTAATGATAACTTCATTTTTACGTGCTCTTTCTGCATTTTTAAGAGCGCAACATGCATCTGATATTGTATTTGTCATTGATTTTCACTCTATTTTTTATTTATTTCTTATTCAAATCTTTTGAATCCAATATCTTTCCCTATTTCATAAAAACATCGTCTACATATATATAATCCATAACGTCGTATTACACCTCTGTGAGTATGACATCTTCTACATTCTCTCTGGCCTTTGCCGTAATGTTTGCCTTGTGGTATCTTCCTTCACCTAAATTCATTAAAAATAATCTAAATCTAATTTTTTTACAGTTTCAACTCCAAAATTTTGTTTTAAAAAATATTGGGTTTCTTCTCGTGATACATAATGATGTTTTGGAATTTTAACTCGAGCTTTTCGTCGAAATTTTACTCTCATTCCAGGTCTAATGATTCTACCTACGCAATCTAATCCCCAAATACCAATTGCATTATCATATTCGATACCAGGGATAGAAATATGTTCGGTTATTCCAAAACCAAAATTACCATAATCATCAAAACTTTTTCTTAAAATTTTATTGTTATTTACAATAAGTAGTCTTTTAAGTAATTTTATAGCATCTTGACCCCTAATAGTTATTTTAGTACCAATAGGACGTCCTTTTCGTAAATTAAATTCTTTTACATTTGTTTTTGAGTCAGTTTTAATTGCTTTTTGACCTGTTATTGTTTCTAAAACAGTTACTGCTTTTTCTAATTCTTCTCCACCAACTCCAACTCCTATATTTAAAACTATCTTTTCTAAATATGGTTTTTTCATAGGATTTTTCCATTTTTCTTCAAATTCTTTTACAAGAGCCGATGGAATTGTTATTTTCGTTTTAATTGACATTTTTATTTCCACTTAATTTTTATCTTTACGAAATTAATTTTCTAAATTAGGTATATCTATTTCAGAGTTTTCTTCTCCAATAATGAAGGTATAATCATATAAAGTTTCGGTATGACCCCCATTATGTTGAATTGAAACTGTACTAGCTTTGGGGCCAAACCTTTTTAAAATATTAATGATTTTTCCAACTTGTCCGATGTTTTTTCCTGACATAATGATAGCAATATTATTTTCTTTAAATCTTAATATTTTATGAATTTCTTGTTCTGGAATGGAAATTTTTAAAACATCCATTCTTTTATAAGTGTCCTCCTTTGGAGTCCCAGGATCTTTAACTTTGATCAAAATATTTCTTCCATCATGTAAATTTAACTGAATATGACCTCCCTTTACAGTTTTTTTATTATTTATTCTGCATAATTTGAAAACACTCTCTTCTTGGGAAATCTCATGTAAGATTAAATCATGGTGAGAATCTGGTAATATTCTATAATGTTTATTTAATTTTTCGATTGATAAGACATCCATTAATCCAACTGGAAATGATTTATTTCTTACTACCTTTCCATCAACCCTAAAATGTCCTGCAACAATTAGTTTCTTTGCTTCTCTATGATTATCAACCATCTTGAGTAGATCTCTAACAATATGGAGAAGTGGTAAACATAGTCTGCTAGGGTGTGGACCAGGAGCAGGTTTTACGAAAAATTTACCATGTTTTCTCTTTATCTGTAAGAAAGCTGGAGTATTTAGCCTTTTTAAGGTTTTTTGACCACCATGTCTAGTCATATTTTATTTTTCAACCTCCTTCTCCTTTTTTGGTGCTTTTAAGTCCTCCTTATAAAATCCATATATAGCTTTTCGTTCTATCATATTAGCTCGCCACGGATCCATTTTTTTTTCTTTAACGAATTTAGTAATTACTAAATTTGAGATATGTATTGGAGGATGGAACTGAGTTCCGTCTCCCTTCTCGAACTGAGCTTCTTTTATCCTTGCTTTCTGATTTCTTGTGATTTCAATTACTTCCCCTTCGAAGTCACTGTACTCCCCACGCGTAATGCGAACTTGATCACCAACCCTAAGAGGAAGTCGTTTTATCCCATATTCATCTCGAAGAAAATCAGCTACCCTTGTGCTAAGTAATTTTGAACGCTGATGATTACTATAATTATAGAGTGCCTTTCTTTGCTTTCTTGGTTGTTTTGAGTTTACTTTCATTTTTAATCCTTTTATTATATTATTAACGATGAAATTGATGCTAATCTTGGAAACATTTCTGCTGCTTCTCTCGCGATTGGTCCGCGAATCTCTGTTGCTTTCGGTTCTCCCTCTTTTGTTACAATTACTCCGGCATTATCTTCAAAACAGAGTCTTGTTCCATCAATTCTTCTATAAATCATTTTCTGTCTAACAATTACAGCTTTTACTATGTTTCCTCTTAATTCAGGTTTACCTTTTTTTATCGTGACTGTACATACACTTCCAACTGAAGCTTTTGGTAACCTTCTCAATCTTGTCTTGAAACCGTCTACATTAATGATTTGAGCTATTTTAGCTCCAGTATTATCTGTAATAAGGATTTTTGATCCATTACATAAACCATAACTGGTGCGTGGTTTAGTATATGTTTTTCTTCCTAATTTTCTTCTAGTTCCCATTTAGATAGCCCCACCTGAAATTTTCTCAATAACTATAAAAGCTTTTGTTTTTGAAATTTTTCTAGATTCACCTACTCTTACTAAATCTCCAATTTCTATTTCAAGACTTAAACAATCTGTTAAATGACATGCTAAGCGCGTATTGCGACGCTCGTATCTTTGATATTTTTTAACAAATTGAACATAATCACGTCTTATAATGACGGTGTTTTTTGATTTCTTACTTACTACAACTCCTTGGGTAATCTTCCCCCTAATCCTTGTTTTTCCATGAAATGGGCAGGAAATGTCTTTACATTCTTCAGCTTTGACCTTTGGAGGAACTACTCCAGGGATACCAATATTTTCACTCATATTTTTAACCATCTCTTCTTCTTTAAACTTCTTAACCTATTAATAGGAAATCCAACAATTCTCTTCCCTTGAACTTCTAAATAATAATCCTCTTCTTCGCTCTTGTAATTAGGTATCTTAAATCTAAATATATAATCTTTTTTAATATATCTCTTAATATTATTATCCTTTTCAGTAATTAACATGTTTCTTGTTTCATCAATCACTACACCTATATCCAAGAATTTTTTATCCTTTAATTTTGATTTGGGTTTAGCATAGGCAATAAACCCAATTAAATCATGATATATTAAATATTTTGGATCGATCATCGTTTCTCTTCATTAATTACTGTTAATATTCTTGCTATTTGTTTTTTTAATAATTTTGCTTTGGCGGGGTTGTCAGCAAGTCCACCACCAGTTTGCATTGAGTAAAGCATCATTAATTCTTCTCTTATATTCATTAACGTTCTCTCCCTTTCTCTTTGATCCATTTCTCGAACTCTTTCAGCTGTTATAATATCCATGTTTTACCACTTTTTTATTATTATTATAATTATTCTGTATCTGATTCTATATTATCGCCTTCTTTATCAGAACTTAATGAAATCTCAGAAATATCCTCCTCATCTACCTCATCAAGCAATTTCCTATCTTCTTTGGTTAAAATATCCTCTTTTTCTTCAATCACGTAATCTGCTCGTGTTTTTTCTAATTTTGCTTCTTCTGATGCTTGAGCTTTAGCTAAGAGATCTTCCTTGATTTTAACATCATCACCCATTTTTGTATTAGCTCGCATTATTTTCACAATTATACCTAACACTCCTGATTTTTGTATACATTGGGCAACACCTTTATCTACACCCTCTTGAGCAGTTTGACCACTTTTGGACATGGTTCCCGCTCTAAAAATTTGAACGCGAGCACGCTGTGAAGTCACTTTACCAGAGATAATTATCTCTACACCACGGGCCCCAGCATCCATTACTTTTCTGAGTATGTAATAACCTGCCCTTCTGTAGTGCCTTCCTCTGTCCAATGAATAAGCTAATCTTTCCGCCATAATTTGAGCATCAAGATCTGGCTCTGCGACTTCTTCAACTTCTATCTGGGGCATTTCTAGCCCAAATCTGTCTTGTAGAACATCTGTTATCTCTTGAATTCTCTTTCCGCCTTTTCCAATCACAAGTCCAGGACGGCTTGTCTTCAATGTTATCCTTACTCCCAAAGGAGTGCGTTGTAACTCAACACCAGCAAACCCTGCACGGACTAACTCTGAGCGTAAATATTCGTTTATTTGCATTAACTTAATTCCTTGTTCAATAAAATTTTTCACTAGAGGACTCATTTTCTTTCAATTATTTCATAATTATTACTTTAAATTTATCATAAATTAACCTAACTCGGGAATTCATAGATAACAATTTCTACATGGGAGAGATGTTTAAATTTTGGTGTGCTACGACCATGTGCTCGGGGCATATATCTTTTTATAATTCTACCATTATGTGCTGCTGAATGAATAATTCTACATAAATCGATATCTAAACCCTTGTATTCTGCATTTGATTCAACAGACGTAAGAATTTCATATATTCTAGCTGCTGCTTTCTGAGGAAATCTTCCAGCATACCATTTAAATTGATTTAAGTCATTTCTATGTGCCACTTTTTTCTTATGTCTTCTAAAAGGTACTGATTGTTTTAAACTGATAACTTTTTCTAAAAATACTTTTGCTTGTTCTACTTTCATCCCTTTTAATACTGCGCAAATTTCTCTCGCATGTTTCGGTTTAATTCTAATATCCCTACCTGATGCTTTTGCTAATCTATCAGCATCATATTTTTGTTCTATAAAAGAATAACCCCAATTAGGCAATTTTTATCAACTCATTTTATTTATCATTATTTCAATGGAACATATTTAGAACTTCTTGTGGCCCCGATTCCTGGAGAACCATGTTGTACTCGTTTTCTTGTAAGAGAGAACTCACCTAGATAGTGTCCAATCATTTCTGGCTTTATTTCTACAATTTCAAAAATTCTACCATTGTAGACACCGATTTTAAGACCAACCATTTCAGGAAAGATTATCATATCTCTTACATGAGTTCTTGTAAGTAGATCTTTACCTCTCTTTTTAGCTCGATATGCGCGTCTCAATCTTTCGAGTAACTTTTTTTGTCTTGGAGGTAACCCTCGTTTTAAAGATCGTCGTGCTCTAGCTGGTAATAATTGTATGAATTGATCCATGTTCATTTTCTTCAATTCATCTAATGAAAACCCTCTATATTTGAATCTAAGTCTATCTAACTCTGCTTCTGCGTCCAATTCTCCTTTGTCCTCTAAATCTCCTTTTAATTCTGTTTCAGTTTCAGTTTCAATCTCTTTCTCTGAATCTGAATCTTTTTTTAAATCATTATTAAACTCTTCTTCCATTTCTTCTGATTTTCTTTCATCAGATTTTTCATCCGGAGCCATTTTTTAACCAATCTGCTTATTCCATTAATATTATTCTGTAAAGTTTTTCTCATAAATCATATTACGGTAGACTTTTTAGTGTTGTATTAAATTTTAACTTTTAGGTTAGGTTAGTAAAAATCATAAAACTTATAAGTGTTAGATGAAATTTTGAAGAGAATCTCACTTATCTTAATCCCTTAAATTAGAAACAGCTTTTTGTATACTTTTTTCATAAGTAAAAAAGAATTATTCATAGTAATTTGGATTAAAAACGCGATCTATATCATATTCGTCAAAATCTCCTTTCCATCTTTCTTTAATCAATACAAACTGGGTTTTCTCTTTATTAGGATTAATAATAGAATGATAAGTATTAATAGGGTTTTGAAATATTGAGTCAGCTTCAACAAAATAATGTACTTTATTTCCACTGATAATAATAGGGTTACCCTTTAATATTTCCCAAGATTCGTCTCTATACTTATGGGTTTGGATTGAGAGACCAAATTCAGGTCGAATAAATATTAAATTGAAATCGGGATAAGTAAATTTAAAGCTATACCACTTGGGAAGTGTATCAATATATCCTACTGGGATACTATATCTTTCTTTAAACCAATCTGGTTCAAAAAGTTTTCTCTGTGAAGTTTCGTATTTATATGGATCATATATTACCTCATGGTTAGAAATATCTTGGTTGTATTGAATATTAAGTAAATTATTTCCTTTGTTTATTACCATGTAATAAGAATAAGGTTTGATTAGTAAATCTGAAGCTGGAATTCCTTTAGTTCTAAAATCTGAACCATTAATTAAGAAAATACCCTGTAATTGTTTTTGATTTATATCAATTTTTAGTTCTTTATTATCTGTTTTTCTTAATAATGTGCTTCTTTGAGTGGGAATATTCTCTTGATTCAAATTAAATCCTCCTTTTATTCTTAATTTAAATTAAGATTTTTTAATTTGTTTTGAATTTCTCTTAAGAAAGGCATTGATTTTTGGGCACCTTTTCTCGTGACCGCAATTGATGCTGCTACAGTTGCATATCTGACAGCGTATGGAACTGTTTTTCCTTTACTTAACATACTTGCCAAAACACCTATAAAACAATCACCTGCTCCTACTGTGTCTACAGCAATAACCTTAGGAGCTCCTATTTCATAAAATTTATTTGTTTTTTTTTCAAAAATTATGCAACCTTTATTACCTAATGTTGTTATGATATACTTTATCCCTAAATTTGCTAAATCTTCTGAAGCATGAGCAATTTTTTGTTTCCCCTCTTCTATTAATTTATTAAAACCTAATAGAGAATGTAAACGATATAGTTCACCCTCATTAGGAATTATTATATCCAGTTTACTCAAAACTTCATCTGGAATGGGTTTCAATGGAGCAGGATTTAGAATTTTTATCACATGTCCTTCAGAAGCTATGTTAAATATTTCTTGAATTGTTTCGATTGGAATTTCCATCTGAACAACAATAGAGTTTGCTTCTTTAATGATATGAGCTTTAGATCTGATTTCTTCTGGTTTTAGGTTAAAATTTGCTCCAGGTGCTACACTTATCATGTTTTCACCATTTTCATCAATTAATATGAAAGCTACTCCACTTGGTGCTCGAGGATCTCTAATAATATGATTCATATTAACACCTTCATTTGTTAATCGAGAAACCATTTGGTCACCGAATGAATCCCTTCCAATCTTCCCTATAAAAATTGTCTTAGATCCCGATCTCACGGATGCTACTGCTTGATTTGCCCCTTTCCCACCTAAAAATTGTTTAAAAGTCCCTCCGGTAACTGTTTCTCCAGGGTTTGGAAATCTTTTGGAATAAATGTTCAAATCCATATTACTTGATCCGATAATAAGTACATAAGTTTCTTCAGACATAAATCTAATACTTAATATTGTTATTTCTTACAATTTATATTATTCCTATTTAGTCTATTTGTGGATCATCCTAATATTTTATTTACGATCCAATAGTTATGATCTAATGGTTTTAACTAAAAATAAATTTAAAAAAAAGAAATATTTCATAAAATTAAAAAAAATAAAAAAATTTTATAATTTTTTATTCAGATTCCTCTTCAGCTGCTAGCTCTTCCTCAAGTTCTTCTAGTGGAACAGGCGCTGGAGTAGTCAACATGCTATAACCAATCCATATAGCGATAATAGAAATAAGTAACACAAGAAGCCACATAGGTGCTACTACAAATAATCTCCAATCAAGCCAATCGATCAAAGGAACCAAAGGAACCCAATTATCCCAATTTGGATTATTCCATATCGTATCAAATAAAAGATCAACAATTGAACCCAATGTATAAATAATTGCGATTAGGATCCCGACAATCATAACTATTGCCCCGATGACCTTATCTTTTGCCATATCGGTTAACCTCTTTAATAATTTTTTGTTTTTGATTCATTTAATTAAGAAATATTTTAAACAAGTAACTTGTTCATTATGAATTTTAAAAAATTATTCAATTAAAACCATTCTATAAAAGGATGATTTTTAAGAAAAAATTTTACCAATAAATAAGCCGTTTTGAAATATTTATTCACAAATAATCAAGACTATTTATTTTTATATCAGTTTTATTTCAATTTTTTTCAGCCGAGAATATTTTTAAAAGAAACTTATTTCTTTCATTTTATGAGCATAAATTTTCCCATTATCATGGCAACTAAATAAAAATCCTTTTTTCTTTAGGATTTGGATCATATTTGTACATGATTCATGATTTTTCTCATACAATATATTACCTGTGTGTTCTTCGATAATGAGTATTTCACCTTTAGTAAACCCAACAATTACAAAAAATTCATTAGAATTTTCTACAACTTTCAAAGACTCAAGATTAATACCCACAATTTCCCAAGAAACTTCAAGTAATTCGTTTAGACAAATTATTTTTGATGAAAAATTTATTTTTTCAGTTGCGATTGGATTATTAAAGTAATTAAATGAGTAAGAACTAATTATTGCTTTATTTAATATGGGATATGGGTAAGATAAGCATTTCCATACAATATCATCAAATTCTATAGTATTGATTTCATTCTGAGTTTTTTTTTCTAAGCAATGTAAATTCCTATCATCACCACCACATAATATTAGAGGGCTATTAATTGAATTCAATAAGGTTAAGCAACGTAATTTATTAGGAAATCTTTTAAACCATAATAATTTTCCATCAGTTCCATCAAAAATTCTGATAGTTCCATCATTTCCACATGCTAGGATTTCTTTTTTATCAGAATTTTTATCTTTTAAGAAAACGTTCGCATCTCCTACACCATCTTCAAACACTTGTCCCCAAACTAATTGTCTATTAGATGGATTTAAAACCCTTAAAGTTTTATCGAGAGAAAATATAATTAATTCATTGAGATTATCATTATTTATATCCTCTATAAGAATTCCGCTAATAGAGGAATTGCATTTATGAGTCCATAAAAGTTCCAAATTATAAGTTAAATTACATTTAAAAATTCTTACTATACCATCCATTCCACCTAAAATTAATTCATTTCTTCCATCATCATCAATATCATATATTTTCAAATGCCAAAGTGGAGAATCTTTCGAAATTATCTCTTTACATAATAATTCGCCATCAAGGGATATGAATAATAAAATTCCAGATTTGGTGTAAGCAATAATTTCTATTTGACCATTACCATTAATATCAGCTACTTCAATTCCAAGAATAGGTGCGTTATACTTAAATTTCCAAAGTTCTTTAACTTTCAATCTTTAGTGACAATTTTTTATTAAAAAGACTTATATTAAATTTAAAATGTAGTAATCAATTGTTAACTTTTACTAATAAAAACGAAATTTATATTTTTTATATTATTATCAAAGTTAGGATTATTATAAAATAATCATAATTTTGAAAATAAAAAAAAAGAACAGAAAGGAGTTAAAAAACAATGTCTTTTGACATAAAGCTAGATATGGATGCATGTACAGGTTGTGGCACATGTTATGAAGTATGCCCTTCTGAATGTTTTGGCGAGCCTGAGGGTGGTAAAGTAAATGTTCTGGAAGAAAATAGAGAAGATTGTGTAGGATGTAGGGCTTGCGAAACTCAATGTCCTGAAGAAGCTATTGAAATTATAGAAAACTAAATTTCAGAACACGTAAATATATTTTCATTTTTTTATTTTTTCTTTCAACTTTTAATTTAAGTTTTATAAATCAAAAGACTAAAACTCTATAATTTCTTTTATAGAATTCTTAATATCCTTTAACCTAATTGTTTTATTGACTCCATGAGTATTAGATTTTGAAGTAGTAGCACCTCGAAGTATAAGTTCTTGAGTTTTTAAGATTTGTGCTACAAAACCAACGTCAAATGTGAGAGTCATTCCAGTTTTACGTATTTTTTCCTCAGGATTTATTAATATATAATAAAAAACATAACTACCATAATAAAATTCTGTTACATTTTTTACATATTCCTTCATTAATTTGGCTATTAATACAGTTTTCATGATATAAGGTTTTACACGTATTACAGGCAAAAACTTTTCCCTTATACTCCGTGAAATCATAACCACAATAAATACATTTATTAGTATATGAGAAACTAGGATTATTTACATCAATCTCAATTATTTGGGATGTTTCTGTCAACCCACTTCCTTTTGTAGCTGGTGTTAAATATTCAGTTTGTGATGGTAGAGCAACCCATTGTTCTTCTAAAGGAAGGCGATTATATTGCTGTTTAGGTTGAGTCTGTTGCCAATCGGAAAGATATCCAGAGGATGGCGTTTTTGAAATAGCCATTTTTTGAGATACTTTTTCATCTAAAATATTTGTTAAGATTAAAGCAGAGGCATATTTGCCTTTAGCACCACCTTTCTGTAAATGAGTATGGCTAATCATATGTATTATTCTCCCCCCTTTTTTTCCATAATCAAACTCTACAAGTACGGGGGATTCACCCCATTTATTTTGAATTTCCCATGAACCAATTAATACTCTGACTGCTTGATGGTTTAGAATGTGTATAGGAAATGATCGTGTTTCTAACCACCAACGAAATTCACTTTTCTTTGTATTTTTAGCAGATTGCTTTTGCCATTTACTTTGAAGAATTTCACTTAATACTCCCTCTAAAAAGGGGTGATTTGGCTCATTAATTTGACATGCAACTACAGCATCGGCGGTTTTGGCTTGATTCCAACGTATGAAACCTGGAAAAACATTTTCGATTATACTTCGTAGAGCCCAATCAGTTGTTATCAACCATCCACCACTCATGACAAAATCTCTAACTTTTGGATGAGCCGCATATGGGATATCACTACCTGGGCAACCAATAAGTACTACATCATACTGAGACAAATCTTCCTTTATAATTTCTTTTTCTTTGATTACTTTCTTTAATGAGGCGTACATATACTCAATTACTTTTTTAGGTTTTTCATATCTTCCACTCACAGCTAAAATTTTTCCATGTTTTTCAACAGCTTGCACAACATCCTTTTTATTTAATACTTCCATTTTACGTTTTTTCACTTCTGAATAAAGATCTTTCCAACTCATTTGATCAGCCTTCAAGTAAAGTTATAAGGAATTTAGTGTTATTTTATAATTATTATAAATGAATCAATATATAAATTTTAATTACAAGGGATAATATTGTTAAATTTAAAAGATTTAGGACAACCCTCTGAATTTTGGGAATATTTTGAAAAAGTATCTAAAATTCCTCGATGCTCTGAACATGAAGAGAAAATAAGAATGTTTATTAAGGAAGAAGCTGAGAGATTGGGTTTTAAAAGTAAATGTGATTCTGTCGGAAATTTAGTAGTAGTAGTTCCCGCAAAATTAAGACAAAAATCAATAGGGGTGCTACAATGCCATATGGATATGGTTTGCGAAAAAAATGAATCGGTAACTCATGATTTTTCAAAAGATCCATTAAAATTAAAAGTCGAAGAAATTGTAAATGAAAAATGGCTTACAGCGGAAGGAACTACTTTAGGTGCTGATAATGGTGTTGGGATATGTTATATATTAACTTTAATGAAAAAAATACATGAAGAAGAATTGAATTTTGATTCCTTAGAATTGAATATGTTATTTACTATTGATGAAGAACAAGGTCTTAGAGGTGCGTTTAAAATTGAGAAAGGGTTTTTAGAAGGAGATTTCTTAATAAATCTTGATTCAGAAGAAGATAATGCAGCAACAATAGGTTGTGCAGGCGGTCTTGTTCACTTTATTGAAATAAAAAAAAATGTGAAAGTTTTAAATCAAACAAATGAAGAATTTATACCAATTAAAATTTTTATTTCTGGGTTATCCGGAGGTCATTCTGGGGTAGATATTCATTTAGGAAGGGGAAATGCATTAAAAATCATTGCTCAACTTCTCTGGAAATTAGATATACAATATCCAATTTTTATTTGTTCAATAGATGGGGGCAATAGAACGAATGCTATACCTAGAGAAGTAACTGCAATATTATACATTAATAAAAATAGGTCCTCAGAGATCTTATCTTATATAAAAACTCTATTTACTGAAATAAAACTAATTTTTGATGGGATCGAACCTAATCTAAATTTATCAATAGAGAAATTAGAGGATTATACCAATAATAATGTATTAAATAAAAATATTCAGGAGAACTTATTAAATATAATGTACTTATTACCAAATGGTCCTCTCTCAATGCATCCTCGAATTGATGGATTAGTATTTAGTTCTTCTAATTTTGGTACAATAACAACTAGAGATGATGATATAGAAATCAAAATAAGCCAAAGAAGTTTAAGTGAATATTTTAAAGTCGTAATTTGGGAAAAAACTAAAGCCCTATTAGACTTAAGTGGTCTAGAAATTAATATAATAAAAGATTCCGATTATCCGGGATGGACACCTAATTTTCAGTCTAAATTATTAATAAAATGTAAGGAAACATATAAAGAAATATTTAGTGAAGATATAAATATTAAAGCAATTCATGCTGGTTTAGAATGCGGAATTTTAAAAAAGAAATTTCCTCAAATGGAAATGATTTCCATTGGACCTACAAATGAAGGAGCTCATTCACCCGATGAACGCTTACTAATTAAATCTGTTACAAAAGTTTGGAAGTTTCTAATTAGTTTACTAAGTAAATTAAGTTAAATTATAAGAGTTATTTACTAAATCTATGAAAAACTTAATATATTTATATTAATAATTATTCCATAGCCTATGCAAAAAGAATTATCTAAAAAAGAGAACATTATTGGTTCTGAAACAGTTTTTGAAAAAATTAAAGGCAGAACTCCTTGGATTTTTGGAAACTCAATAAGAAAGCCAAAAATTAATTTTCCAAGATTGAAGCTTCCAAGAATTTCCTTTCCAATGCCTTCAAGATCTTTAAGTGTAATTACAATCTTAATAATATTATTCGTCCTTCAAACTGGTGTGGTTTATTTCATGGTTAGAGAACCACCTGCAGTAGGGGCTACTACTGATGGAGATCCCATATTTATTCTTGAAGGTATTCATGAAAGTTTTATTATCGAAGGGATTGCAGCCTCTATTTTAATTCTTTTTTGTTCTATTGGATTTATCGGATTATTTCAAGCATCTAAATATGTATATAATAAGAAAATGGCAATATGGATTTTAATTGTTGGAATAATGATGATTATCATATCATTTATATTACTCCAATATATGATATCTGTGAAAATGGGGGTAATTTAACCTTTAAATAGAAAAAAAGTCTTTATTACTTAATTAATTTTTAATTCTTAGTTATTTACATAATCTTTATTAAGACTATATAAATTCGAATTAGATTTAATCCGAGAATAAAACAAATTTATTGAATTCTTCTGAAAATCTTAGCGAAAAGAAAAAAAAGAAAAAATTTATTTATAGAAATAAAAAGATTAATTATATTATTTAACCTATAAAAGCGTTATATGCTCCTTCATCTAATAGGTTACCCTTTTCAGTTTCCCAATTTGATGGTTCAATTTTAAATAACCAAGATGCAAAAGCATCTTCATTAATTTTTTCAGGTTCATCCATCAAATCGGAATTAACTTCAACTACATTACCGCTTACAGGTGAATAAATATCACCAACAGCTTTACTTGATTCAACTGTGCAATCAATTGGATCGCTTGATGGTTCATCTCCATCCATTTTTATTTGTTCAAGATCAGCCCCTTCAAGACCTTCTACATCGATAAAACTAATTTCTCCAAGCTGTTCTGCTGCGTATGGTGTAATTCCAACCATTTTAGTAGCATCATCAAACCATTGATGTGTTTTAGTAAACCATTTAGCCATTTTTATCAAACTCTTTTTTATTAAATTTATGAATTATAATAATATTGAATTAAATAGTATGTTTTTATTAATTAAGGTAATAATTTAAAATTTTATGATTGATTTTTTAAAAAGATTTTTTAGAAAATATGGTTTCTAAGCTAACGGATCAACTAAATTTCCATAAAGAATTTAAAAATTGGTATGATCTGATAAAAAAAGATTTCAAATTTGACTATAAAAAGGATTGTGAAGCCCGTGATTACTTATCGCGGATTTTTTTAAAGAAAAGTCAAAATTGGAAATTAAATGATGTTTTAAATTTGTTTAAAAAAAGAATTTTAACAAAACCATCAATTTTAGTTTTTGGATGTGGTCCATCGCTAGAAAAGACTGTTGAAATTATTTGGAAAAAAGAAGGGGCAATCTTCTTCGAAGATTTCATCAATATAGCTGCAGATGGAGCCTCAATCTTATTAAGAGAAAAAGAAATTAAAATTGATGCGATCTTTACAGATTTAGATGGGATTACTAAAAATGAATTTGAATATACAAGTTTTAATGTAATTCATGCTCACGGAGATAATATTGAAAAAATACAGTATTTTGAAGATGATATAATTAAATTTGAAAATATTATAGGTACTACCCAAGTAGAACCATTAACATCTTTAATAAACCCAGGTGGATTTACAGATGGAGACCGAATACTTTTTTTTCTACGAACTTTATTATCTCCGTTTCAAAGATTATTTCTAATAGGGATGGATTTTGGTAGTATTATAGGGAAGTATTCCAAAATAAATATAAAAGTAAATCAAGAAGCACATCCTATTAAACAAAAAAAACTCCAATATGCATTAAAAGTAATAAAATGGTTAAAGAAAATGATAAAAAACCCTATTTATTTTGTTAATTCTGAGTATAAAACTGAAGATTTTGTAAATCTTTCAATAGAAGAATTTTTAAATTTCTAATTCTATGAAATTATATTTTATGATCCTGAATTCCTGAGGAAGTTATTTTATATAGTAGCCTTTTTTCAGGAAGATTCAAAGAATTTACTAATTGGACATACCTTTTATCGTGCTCTTTGTAATCCAAATATATATATTCTGAAAAAAAATGGTTTAAAATGTGGTTACCGATTGGTAACACTTTTAGTGGAGTTTTTCTATTAAAATTTGAGGTAACTTGGGCTGTTGCTACTATAATTAAATTATGATATGATGAGAGTTCATTTATTTTGGTTAAGATTTTTAAAAAAATTTCTTTAGCTTTTTTATTTGTTACATTTCGATTTGCCAAATCAGAATTATAATAGTTATTTATTGAATCAATAATTAGTACGTTAATAGAATTCTTTCCTAATAAGTTTTCAAGTTCATTTAAGGAAAGTAAAAAAGCAGAATTACTCATAATTTTAGATACTAAAATATTTTTAAGCATTTTATTGATTTCAACATTATATGTTCCTATAAGCTCTTTTATTCTTTCAGGACGGAATGTATTTTCTGTATCAAAATAAAAAACAAATTGTTTATTGTTAATCTCTGAATTTTTAGTACTCTTAGAGAATTGTATAAAAGCTTGAACACATAATTGATGACATAATTGAGTTTTACCAGTTTTATTTGCTCCAAAAATTAAATATTTTTTACCTCTGTAAAAACCGCCTCCTATAGTTTCATCAAAATTTTTAGCTCCTGAAGCTAAGACATTTTGATCGTTTTTAATAATTACAGAATGATCATATGTTTTGTGCAATTTAATTATTTGATGTTTATCGATCCCCAATAATTTATAGATAGTCATCATTAAGTATTAATGAACTCTATAGTTTAAATACAATTTA
Source organism: Promethearchaeota archaeon (assembly GCA_013375485.1). Lineage (GTDB taxonomy): Archaea > Asgardarchaeota > Lokiarchaeia > Sigyniarchaeales > SOKP01 > Loki-b32. Next base: position 17,060 of record JABXKB010000042.1, read on the forward strand.
AAATTAACAATATAAATTTAATGAAAAATTTGTGTTAAATCACGAAAAAACGTAAAATTAATTTTAAAATATTCATAATGATTATAACATAGTCTGTATAATTTTAATATTCAAATTTATCTTATCAAAATAACTCTAATCATTACAATGGCAAAAAAAAAAAAAGAAATTTGCCCTTATTGCGGTAAAGGTTTTGCTTATTTATCACGCCATAAATGTAAAATAAAGGAACATGTTGAGGGTCCTTTAGAAGAAAAATCTGATGTTGAAAGGAGAATTGAAAGAATCGAAGAAAAAAGGAAAGAATTCAATCGAACTTTAAGAAAAGATGAAAAACTAATTCTCAATATTATAAATCGCGAAAAAGATATATTATTTGACAGACTTTTAGAACTGAGTAACAAAAAACGCAATGATTTAGAAAACATTTTAGACATCTTAGCCTTACAATCAAAAATAAAAATGATTCGAGAATTGATTGATGCCTCTTGGACTAAACACATTTTTGCACTTGAGGAAATTGATGTAAAGGTTAAAGATTTGAAAATTAATAAAAATAAAAAAGATTTTATTTGGAATATGTTTTCTAAACAACCATGCTTCATATGCCCTTTTCGGGATAAATGTAATGACACTAATCTAGATCAATTTAATCCACAACATTGTCCATGGTTGACTGAATGGATTGATCTTACTTCAAAAGGAGAAGACTATAATATAAATTTTGATGATATTGAAGCTCGATTGCAAGATATTTAATTTCTTTTTTGTAAACCAATTAAAAAAATCTCATTACTTTTTTTTTTAGAGGACATTGGTTTATAGGATTTTAAAATCCTAAATATAGGATTCACTTCTTTGTAAAATTTATTAAAATCAGAACCTTGGAAAGCCTTAATTACTAAGTTCCCCTTAAATTTTAAATTATTTCTTGCTAACTCCAATATCTTATAACACAGAGTTATTTGTCTTAAATGGTCTGTGAATTTATTACCAGTTTTCTTTATTGACGCATCTGATAACACTAAATCTAATTTACCTTGAAAAAAAGAATTAATTTTTGTTTGGATTTCTGGTTTTGTAATGTCTGCCTTTATTATATTAACATTTTCAATAGGTGAGGTTTTTTCAATATCAATACCCATTATCTTGTAGTGATCTCGATGATAATATTGATCATTATATTTAACTAAATTCTCTTCGGTGTATTTTTTTACTACCTGTAACCATGAACCAGGAGCACATCCAATATCCAATATATAAAATGCTCTTTTAAAAATGTTAAATCTTTTTTGAATATCGAATAATTTATATGCCGATCTTGCACGGAAACCTTCTTTTTTAGCTTGTTTGTAATATTGTTCTTTTTTATGAGATTCTCGATTATTAACCATTTTATATTCAATTATTATTTTTGTATATCAGTTAAAATTTTTTTTAATGAAAATATATCCGAATCCATTTTAATTGACAAAAAATCAAAATGAGTCCTAGAACTATGATAGCCGTTTTCTTTAATTACACTAATGACATCTTTAATTTTAGGAACTGATGTAAGTTTTAAATTTTGACATAATTTATGAAGGTTATAATATGAAATTGGCATATTATTTTCTTCAATAGCAAATAACAAGAGTTTTTCTATTCTTTTTTTATTTGAAAATTTAAAGTTTTCATTTAAGTTAAGCATCTTTTTAATAAAATTTATTTTATGAATTTTACCAATCCATAAGGGCCCCGCATAATCAAGTTTTATTTTATTTGCACATAAAGGACATTCTTTGGGTAATTCTAAAATATCATTTCCAAAAGAAGAACGATATCCACAATTATTACAGTGGATAATGTATCCGAAATTTTTAAAATATTTAGTAATTATTTCTTGATTTTTAAAAGTTGCACAGAAAACTCTAATAAAATGCCCAGAGTAGAAGGTCAAAAGAGGAATTATCCCTATCTTATTAATATTAGCTATTCGAGAGAGAAAATATATTAAAATACGTCCTCCAATTTCTTTACAATACTCAGTATGAAGTGGTTTTGCAAAATACTTCCTAATGCATACATTAGGGCGAACTCCAAATAAAACAGCTGTATCTGTGGCTGTAATACATATCAATCCATTTGTTTTTTGTATCGTTTTAAAAGCAGAGTCGATATAAAGATTAGGAGTTCCAAATGGATCAATCGAAATTATATTTGGTTTTTTCTGTGTTTGGTTTAAATGTTTGCATTTATTTGTAATAATTTCAGAAAATAGGAGATTTGCATCTTTTTGGGTTATAATTATTTTAACTGGTGCTTTATTAAGACTGTTTAATTTAATATTTTTTTTAATTAGTTTATTAGCTCCAGGATTAATATCATTAATGAAAATTTTCTTAATATTTTTACATTCTCTTAATATTCTAATTGAGCTTATCCCTGAAGCAGCCATCGAATCTATAATGATAAGGTTTTTTTGATCATACAAATCACTATAAGCATTAATGGCTAAAGTTGTAATGTCACGATTAATCTCCATTTTTTTATTATAAAAAACATTCATTGACTTTGAAGGGATAGATCCTTTATCAATATTATAAATGTAAAAATCTACTAAACCTTCTTTAAGTAAAGTTAGATCTTTTTTTAACATCGTTTCATATTAAACAAATGATTTTAAAACAACCAAAATTTACTAATAATTATTACTTAAATCCTTTTTCTCCTAAATTTGAAGTAAATTCAATTGAATACTTTTCAGCAATATTGCTAAATAAGAATTTTCTCTCATTTAATTTTTCAGTTTTAACTATTTTTATATGGTATTTTACCCAAAATTCCATTACTTTTCCACCACTTTGAACTTCCATCACTTGATCTTCAATAATTCTTCTGCTTATTTCATTTACAATCAAAACTTCAATATCATATCTTTCATTTAGATATGTTAAATTAGCTAACATTTGATTTAATTGATAGTTTAAGGAATAATTTTTTTCTTTGTTTTCTTTGTTTAATTCTAATCGATACAAATTTGTCATTGAATCAATAATAATTATATTAAATTTAGATTTATTTTGAGTTAAATCGTTTAAAATTAAAAATTCTAAATTAAAAATTAAATCGTGTAATTCATTAAAATTTACTATATGAATAAAAAGGACATTATCGTGAATTTCCTTAGAGATTTTATGAATTAATGTAATCTTTTCAAAAGGGAGATTAGGTTTGGTATAAATATATATAACAGATTTTCCAAGTTTAGCACAATTTATAGTGGTTTGTAAGGCAAATGTAGTTTTTCCAACACCAAAATCCCCAAATACAGAAAATATACCTTGTAAAGTATTTCTGGAATTATAATATTTATTTAACTCTAAAGTTGGAAATTTCATGTAATTAGAAATTATTAATTTTATCTAATATTTATAATTATAATTTGAGAAATAAAATTTTATATATTAGTACTGAGAATTTAAATTTTTTTTATAGATTAAACAAGGAACTAAATCGATTAAATATTAGGTTTGAAATTTTAAATCTAAGAATTAAAAATCC
>JABXKB010000332.1 GCA_013375485.1 Promethearchaeota archaeon
TGATCAATTAATAGAAGAATAATCATCTCCATTTCATTTATTAATTCTTGTAGATAATAATTCTATAAAGAGTTAGAATTTATATGGTTGATAATCTATCTCTAGATTAAAAGATCTTCTAGAAAAGGGTAGTAAAATGGTAATTAATAAAGAGGACATTCTCACAAAACTTAAAAATCTAAAAGAAGAACTCAAAACAAATTATAAAGTCAAAACAATTGGACTTTTTGGTTCCTATGTAAAAAATACCCAAAAAGACGCGAGTGATATTGATTTTTTAGTAGAATTTGAAGACAACGCAGATTTATTCCATTTTATTGGGCTTTCAAACTATTTAGAAGAGATTTTTGACACGAAAGTGGATGTTATTTCAAAGCCAAGCCTAAAAGAAGACTTAAAACAACACATCCTTCAAGAGGTTATATATGAGTAACAAGTTGCTGATCTATTTGAAGGATATAAAAATGGCAATTATTAGTATTGAAAAATTTATCGAAGGATTTGATTATAAAGAAATTCTTTATAAAAAGGCTTATTGAACGGCTTTCATATCTTCTATACTCAATTTAATGTAATCAAAATAACTAAGACCCTTCATTTCTGCTTCTTTAGCAATTATTTTCCTTGCAATATGTATTTGTTGCAAAGCAAAATCATTTGGAAATTCGCTTTCAATTTCTTTTTTAATTTTTTCTAGTTCTTCTTTTCCTAGCATAAAATATCAGTCTCTATTATAATAATTCAGCAGGAGTTAATATTTCTATTTGTCTTAAATTTTTTAGACTACAAATCATTCTAACAATATCCTTTGTTTTTTTCCTAACTATATGCCTAAAATTCCAACTTAAAAGGAAATCCATATCATTTATTATCGCTAGAGCAATATGGTAAGCATCTTCAGAATACGATTCATTTATTGCCCCTTTTTCAATTACTTCTCTTGCTAATTCTTCAACATCATCAGATACAGAAAGAACTGTAAATTTTTTTACACTCTCTTTCATTAATTTTTTAAGATTGTTATCAGGTGTTTTATCAATTTCTAATAAGGTAATATTTGAGATATAAACTTCAAATGTGTCTTTCACTTCAAAAAAGGATTCTGTAAGATATTTCCGTTCAGGATTTCTATCATCAAAAACTGCTGAGACAACAGATGTATCCAGATATAATTTTCGTTTATGCCTCATTATTCGTAATTATAAATTTTAAATAATATGTATATCTCCTTTATTTTTCTAATTAATTAAAAGTAATTTACCTAATTTAATTTGATTCATGCAAAGTCTAATAATTAATTCAAAATTTCTCGCTCTAATTGAAAATAGATCATATTACTCACTTGATATGTAGATAATTATCTTGATATGATATTAGTACGTGAAACGGTTATAGAATTAAATTAAAGAAAAGAGCTTCCTTTCACTCATTAAACAGCACATTAATATTTTTATTATAAATTTTCTAAGAGAGTTTTAAGGGATTATATGCAGAAAGTCAGCTTCTAATTAGCATTCGTGAAATAACCGCATTAATCAAACAAAATTTTTACTCATATAATTAATATTTTTATACATCTTTGTAATTCTTTTTATAGAAATGCCCTTTCAATATGAATTAAACTTTATATACAATACTTTTTTTAATAACAAGGTATGCTTTTTTTTTCAGTTCTTTTTCTAATATTAGGATTTTTTGGGTTGTATTTTGGCGCTAAATTTGTGATAATTAGCCTTGAAAATATTGCAGATCGCTTAAATATTAGTCATATGATGGTAGGGCTAACAATTTTATCGATTGGGACTAGCTTACCTGAAATTGCAGTAAGTATAATGGGGGGTATTGATAAGATTTTGGGTATTGATCCTTACATTGATGGAATAGTTATAGGAAATAAAGTTGGTTCTTTTATGACTCAAATCACTTTGATTATTGGAATTTTAGCAGTAAGCCAACCGATTTTCGTTAGTAAATGGGAATTGAGAAGAGAAGGACCTATGCTTTTTATTTCTGTATTAATTTTTCTTTTTTTCTCCTTGGATGGAATTCTTACTCAATTTGAAGCACTCTTAATGATAATAATATATCTTATTTATCTAATTTTTGTAATTTGGAGTGAGAGACGTTTACAAAAAATTAAAATAGAGTCTAATTCTATTGAAAAAGAACGTTTAGATGCTGTAAGTTTTGAACCAGTTAAGAGTCCTCGTAAAAAATCATCAACACCTAGAGATATAGGTATTTTTCTTTTTGGGCTTATTATATTAATAATCGCCGCAGAGTTCACATTACTTTCAGCGCATGATTTATCAAAAGAATTTCATATTCCTGAAAATGTAATTGGAATATTAATTGTTGGATTTGGCACAAGTTTACCAGAACTTGTTGCTGACTTAACCGCTATCAGGAGAGGATCATTCGGAATCGCGGTAGGGGATATTTTAGGTTCCAATATATGCGATATATTATTAGCCACAGGATCAGGTGCAATAATAATTAATTTTAAAGTTCCCCTGATAATTCTGGTTTTTGATATCCCTGCGCTATTCTTGGCATTATCTTTAGCTCTTTATTTATTATGGACTGAAAAAACACTTAAAAGATGGGAAGGAAGTCTATTAATCGGATTTTATAGCGTTTATGTAATTTTAAAATTGGCAATGTTTCAAATTTAGACTATTTCCTTTTATTAAAAGATACAAGAAAAAAATTTCTCATTGTCATCAATTTCTTCATCAAATTCATTCATTAATAAATAGTTCGTGAAACGGTTATAGTTATAAATTAATGAAAAGAGCTTCTTTTCACTCATTAAACGACGCACTAAACTTTTTATTATAAATTCTCTAAGAGAATTTTAAGTAATTATATGCAAAAAGTCAGCTTTTTACTAGTATTCGTGAAATAACTGAGAATTAAAATAAAATTAATCTCAATAGTATAGAATAAATATTTAACTGAGTGCTGCTTTATAATAAGTATGGACTTCTCTTTTGATAAGATGGCTAATGCTCTCTACATTCGGTTTTCAAGTGAAAAAGCCTCAGATTCAGATGAAATTGCAGATGGTATTATAATTGATTATGGTAAGAATGAGAATATTGTTGGAGTAGAGATTTTAAATTTTACAGAAAGAAAGCTAAATCTTAATGAATTGGTGCAAATGAATAGTGAAGAATTAATACCGAGATTAGCACAATGTTAATAAAGTTCACTAAACATGCTTTAGAACGAATGAGAACCCGAAATATTACAAAAGAGGAAATTATTGATACAATTAATAATCCTGATAAGGAAACAAATGATTCTTTTGGAAATATTATTGTTCAAAAAGTAGAAAAGAAATTTCTCTTACGAGTTTTTTATTATATTGAAGAAAATTCGAAAATAGTCATTACAGCTTATAAAACTTCGAAATTAACCAAATATCTCTAAAATAACTTAAATTTAAAGATTTCTTTAATAATTAACAAAGATCGTGAAACGGTTAATATTCTTTAAATATTCATATCAAATATATGATTACAATAAATATGAGAGGAGATTGCCATAGTTCCAATAAATCATTGTAATGTTTATTTAAAATATTGTAATCTATTATCCTTAGAAGTTAAAATGTATAAAGTTTAGGATTAAGATGAGGTTGATTAGGGTGTATTATTATGTATAGCTTATCGAAATAATTTAGAATAATTTATAATAAAATATCTTAATTTATATCAATAAATTATATTGAGATGACTATCAAAACGTTTTTAGGTATCAATGCTCATTTTGTCCAATATTACACAATTTAGAAAATCAATTTTTTCAGTATGAGCAAAATCAGAGGAAAATGAAATTTAACAATGTTCTATTGTGTCCAATACTGGACATTATGAATTTATAGTATTATTTTATTTTTTAAGCTAAGTGAGAGGGCCATATTTCTCATACATAACTGCTTTCATAATTATTCCACCAGGGTTATTACAACATTTCCTTTTTTGTGCCTTTGATCAACATACCGATGAGCTTCTACAATTTCTTCAAACGGATAACGTTTATCTATGACCGCTTTTAGCTTCCCAGCTTCAATGAGCTCTTTGAGGAGAATTAGATCTTCCGTGTTCTCAGTCGCTACCCCTCCTACTACTTTTATAGAACTCCCAATACTTCGGATCATTTGGCCCAGCTTCATGACTGCTTGAAGATAGAATCCTTTTTTTTTCAAGGATTTTTTAACATCTGAGTATGAACTCTTACCTACTGTATCAAAAACAATGTCATAGGTCTCACCTCTTTTGGAAAAATCCTCTTGAGTGTAATCAATAACTTTATCTGCTCCAAGGGACTTCACCATCTCTAAATTCGTTGTACTGCATACTCCGGTAACCTCGGCCCCAAAATGCTTAGCGAGCTGAACTGCATAGGTGCCCACACTTCCAGAAGCCCCATAGATAAGTACCTTTTGGCTGCTCTCTATTTTTCCTTTTCTAAGAAAGTGCAATGCGGTTAATCCTCCAATAGGTACAGCGGCAGCTTCATTAAAACTTATATTAGATGGTTTTATTGCCACTACGTTAGAACCAAATGCACTTTTTTTAGAAGGGTGTTTTTCAGACGAACACATATACTCGGCATAAGTACCCACATCTAATCCCGTAGGTGTTCCAAAAACTTGATCTCCTTTCTTAAATAGTGTAACATCCTTACCTACTGATTCAACCTCTCCAGAAAATTCCATCCCTAAAACAGGTTTTTTAGGTTTTCCAAAACCCATCATCAGCTTGGCAAAAAATCTCATCAAGAGAGGTATCCCCTTCATTCCGCTTCGGGTTGTTATATCCCCTGCAGTCACAGTTGTTGAATATATCTTTATCAATATTTCATTGTCTTTGGGAGTGGGTTTATCTACGTCTTTAAACTGTAGGACTTCAGGTGGTCCATATTTAGAACATTCAATCACTTTCATTTTCTTATTTTCATTACTACTTTAATTATAATAATCAAATTTATCCTAAAATTTAAAATTATTAATTATAATTTCAAAGAAGGATTAAAAGTAGTT
>JABXKB010000043.1 GCA_013375485.1 Promethearchaeota archaeon
ACCTTCAAGAGTTATATTTTCTTTTGGAGTGGTCAACTTTTTTCATTGTTAGGGTCATCCGTTACGCAATTTGTAATTGTCTGGTGGATTACTATTACCACGAAAAGCGTAGTTATGCTTTCAATTGCGAGTTTTTTATATATGGTGCCAATGACAATCATAATTCCTATTGCTGGTGTAATTATTGATAGATATAACCGAAAAAGAATAATAATTATAGTAGATTCGCTTCAGGCAATTATAACACTTTTTATATTAATATTATTTAATATGGAAATAGCAGACCCAATAATGGTAATGTTGCTAAATGGCTTGCTAGGATTATTTCAGGGTTTTCATATGCCAACGGTGAGTGCCATTGTTCCTACGATGGTACCCAAAGAAAATCTAAGCCGAATAAATGGTGTTAGTTATCTATTTACAGGTTTTATTAATATATTGGGTCCTTTAGTAGCTGCTACATTATTAGCATTTATGCCCATTAAAACAATACTATGGATTGATCCAATAACGTTCATAATTGCCTTTATTCCTTTAATTTTGATTAAGATACCTAAGATTAAAACTGCAAACACGAGAGATAAAAAGAATTCTTTTTCAAAAGAATTTAAAGAAGGTTTTCAGATGTTAAAATTAATTCCGGTTGTTTCAATGATGTTATTAACATCAATGTTTCTTAATGTTTTACGTTGGCCAATTCATCTCCTAAGGCCCTATTTTGTAAGGTTCATACATTCAGGCACTGCATTAGATTTAGCATTTATTTCTGCTTTTTTTTATGGTGGTATGTTATTGGGAGCACTTGCAACATCAATTAAGAAAAACTGGAAACATAAAATCTTCATATATTTTAGTGGTAATATTGGTACAGTGCTCACACTTGTTATTTTTGCTTTTTCTCCTAAAGGATGGTTCCTATTGTTGGGTATTGCTGGTGCCTTTTATGGAGTAATAATACCATTTTTAAATACAATTTATTTAACGATGATGCAGATACAAGTACCACTAGAAAAAATGGGTCGATTAAGTTCAATTGATATGACAATCTCTATGGCATTGACACCAATTGCAACACTTTCTATGGGATTTCTGGCTGAAATTATTGGTGTCCGCAACCTATTCCTTTATTGTGCAATAATAGGCATGGTTATTACGATTATAATATGGCGATTTACGAGTGTACGATATACTGGCAAAAGCATTAAAGAAGTCGTTGTGACTGAAATTGAGGAGTCAGAAAAAAAATCTTAAATCCTTTCAGTTTATTATCTAAATTTGGTTTCTTTTTGTAATTGGATGTGAACGTTCACTTTCAGCTTTACACTTCAGTATTACTTCATTAACTTAATCTATTTATAGAGTTGATAATTTTGAATTATTAATTAAAAAGATAATACGATGTAATATGAAAAAGACAATAAGTACTTATGATGAGAAGGCAAGGCTTAGATACAAAATTCGTAATGTAATTACGCCTTGTTTAAATGGTTTTGAAACTTTCCTAAAGGATGTAAAAAACAAAATTCCTGATTTATTTCCTAAAATAATAGACAATTTAAATACAATATATGAAAAGATTGAGAAATATAATGTTTCAATTGAATCAGATTATGAAATTCTTAATCAGTATCCTAAAATATTAGATGGAAGTTTAAATCAGGTTTTGTCTCTGGTAAATTATAATAAATATAGTCCAGATTCTATTGATGAAGAGATTGATATTGAAGCTTTTGATCTTATATGTACCTTTACCCATTTTGAATATTTTTTTATGAGTTCGTTATTAAAAGTAATGCCTCGAGAAGAAGCAATTGAGTATGTTAAAAATATGGCAGATAAAATTGCTCAATCAAGAAGAGAGCCAGATAGATATGTTAATTCTTTTGAAGAACTTATTGAACGTGACAAACCTAATTTCGAAAGATGGCAGTCTCAAGATCTAGTTTATGATATTATAGATGATGGAAAAATGCTTTATAAAGTAACAAAATGCAGATGGGGTGAAGTAATGAAAGAATTTGATTTGGAATTTTGTTATGCCTTGAACTGTTATAGTGATTTTGAGACTACAAAAAATCAGAATCCGAATTTTGTTATCACGAGAACAAAAACTATATTGATGGGGGATGAATATTGCGATTTCTGTTATCATGATTCACGAAAAGACAAAGATTTAATTCATCCTTCAGAAAAAGACTTCCAAGAGTTGGGTTAATTAATTTTTTTCATTTCTATTATAAAAAATATTGAATTATATGGTTGGAATCTATTATGAAAAAAGTATGTTGTTTTATATATGATGATTTTGCTGATTTTGAAATAGTTCTTGCGTGCATAGCAATAAATCAAGCTGAAGATTATAAAATAGAATTTATAGCATATGAACGTTCACCAATTAAAAGTTCTGGAGGATTAACAATTATTCCTGATAAAGTAGTTTCGGAGATCTCTCAAACAAATGATATTGAAGGTATTATAATTCCTGGAGGAAATGGGAGAATCGTAAACCCGGAACTTACAAAATTAATTAAACAATTAAATGAAGAGAAAAAATTGATAGCAGCTATTTGTGCGGGACCAGAATTTTTGGCAAAAATCGGGGTATTAAATGGAGTAAAATATACAACTTCAGAGAGCCCAGAAATGTATGAAGAGAAAAAGGAAGTAGATCCTTTTCCAAGAGATACATTTGTTGACAAAAGAGTAGTTCAAGATGGAAATATAATTACAGCTCAAGGCTTTGCGTTTGTAGATTTTGCTCTTGAGATCTGGAATTGGCTTAATCTATATGAGAATGATTCTGAGAAAGAAGAAGATAAAAAATTATTTACTCCAAATTAAAATAAAATTCCAAAAAAAATTTAATTATTCTTTTTTATATCCAACTTTAATTGTTATTGAAACAGACTCATCAAAAGCTTGACCCTCGACTTCGCATTTAAATGGCATCTCTTCAGAGGTAAATAATTCCTTGAAATATCCAAGCCAATAAATACCATATCTCTTACTTTGTCTATGTCTAAAAAGTAGATGAAATTGATCTTCACTTTCTTTTTTTACATCGATAGTATGAAAATAGTTAGCAACAACCCACATCTTTTGGATAGTCTTAATAATTTCTTCTATAGTAAGACTTTTGAGTGGTTTCGACTCGTTATACCATAGAATTAAATCGATTGCTACATTTTTATGCCATGGTTTTTCCAAGCTTTCTTCAGGAGCTTTTGCAGCTGCTATTAACTGATTAAAAGTAGTTTTCCCTATAAGCATCATTTTCATTTCATCCCTTGCACGCACCCAAAGATCTCTATCGAGGTTTTTCTGTTCTCCATAGTATTTAATCGCACGTTCTACAAATGAGATCTCAGATTCCTCTTCATTCTTGTATTTTTTAATGGTTGCTTGAACTTCAGGGGATATTGAATTAAAATCATCATAACATTTCACAGCATTTTTTACTAAATCAGATATTGTAGTACCAGTATCTTTGTATTTATCGATTAAACTCCTAGTATCATCGCTCACCTTAACATATATTGGCTTATCTTTAGATTCGGGTTCTTTAATCTCACCTTTTTGAGTTCCATTAGTTTTATCGTCAATTTTTTCATTCTTTTTAGACAATTGAATCAACTCCTTTATTCTTCACCTTTTTTTTACAGTCTTTCATTTAGAATATATATCTTTATATTAATAAAGTTTAATTTTATTTAATAAAGGAAAAAAGAGCTTTATTAAATATTTTTTTGAATATATAAACTTATATATAAAAAGAATACTTAATTCTTCGCAATTTTCTATTTATTTATATATATTAATATATATATCTCAATATTTAAATTTAAAGGTTTCTCGCTTTTTTTATATAATTCTTTAATTATCATAACATTTAAATATATGAGTATATAGAAATATATTGAGAATAAAAAAAAATATAAAGAAATATAAAGAAATATAATAAGGTGTGGGAAAAAAAAAGTGACATTTGTCCCAATAATTGTACCTAATAGACAAAGAAATAGTTATAGATCCAGATCAGGGAGTGCATGTGCTGCTGTGGCTTTGGCTCTAGTTATTTTTGGATTATTGTCTTTTGTAATGTTTGGTATGTTTGATCTAAATAGGTTTAGTTTTCCTCCAATGATCTTTTTGAGTGGATTTATTGTATTCATTATAATTATCATTGGCATTAGTGCAATTTCAATATCGATAAGTGAAACCTACAAGAAACCGAAAGAACAGCACTTGAAATCATATTATTCTCATTTTCAAAGCCAAACTCAACCTCAGAAACAAAGACAACAATTTAATCCTTATATAATTCATAAGTCTATTCAAAATGAACCTGAAGAACATATCTATAAAGAAATTAAACGAGATATACCTGTAGTCTCAGATATTAACTATTGTAGATTTTGCGGAGCAAAAGTTGATAGAGATGCAGTTTTTTGCTATCAATGTGGAATTAATATTTCCTCTTAAAATGTTTTTATGATTTAAAAATTAAATTAAGTTTAACCCGTAAGAAAGGGAGAGTAAATTCAGATAAGATGCAAACAAGGGCAATTAGAAAATTATCCACTATTCAATGGAAAAAAAAGGATAATATAGCTACTGTGTTAATCATTTTTGTTGGCTTAGGTTTAACATTTATAGGATCATTTTATAATGAGTTTTATAATATATTTTTTAGTACATGCGTAGGTTTATTTTTTGGAGGGATTATTTTATCAACAATTTCAACATTTCTTGCTCAAATGGAATCAAATATTACTGGAGCTGGTGAAATAGATGTTGATATAGATGCTGATGTTGATATAGATGCTGATGTTGATATAGATGCTGATGTTGATGTCGATATAGATGCAGATGTTGATGTCGATATAGATGCAGATGTTGATGTCGATATAGATGCAGATGTTGATGTCGATATAGATGCTGACGTTGATGTTGATATAGATACTGATGTCGATATAGATGCAGATGTTGATGTAGACAGTGATATTGATGTTGATACGGATCTTATTGCTACAGTCACTCCCGCTCCAATCATGCTTTTATTCTCTTCAGGATTTTTAATTTTTGGAATTTCAGGAATTTTATTATATCAATTAATTGAAGGAACACTGCGATTTATAATTCTTTTTATTGCACCCTCATTAGCATACTTAACTACGAAGATTATTAATTTTGCCTGGAAAATTATCGCAAAATCAAGATATTACAGGATCTCATCAACGCAAAATTTATTAGGGATTCAGGGAGAGGTATTATTGCGTGTTGATGAAAGGGGCGGTATTATTAAGATACCATCTAATACACCATTGAGATTTGAAAGATTACATGTTAAACCAGTATTTGACTCATTTCATTTTGAGAGAGGGGAAAAAGTGTATATTTGTGATGTGAGAAATGGATATTTGTTGGTTGATAATAATAAAAAATCAATAAAAAAAAGGAGGTTATAAAGATATGAGTGTTGAAGAAGTGATAATAGATAAGACGATCGTTATTAAGAGTTTAAAACAAAATCATCAAAATACCATAAAAATAATAGAAGAAGATGAGCATGAAAAGAGAATCTTTACAAAAATCAAACGTAAATATAGACTAATGCTAGCATTCCTATTCTTTCTTTCAATTATACTTATATTCATGATACTTCCTATGGTTATAGGTGCAATTACTCAAGGTTTGTGGGGGTAAATCATGGTTTTTTCTAAATTTAATAATTTCTTTTAAAAAATCTACAAAAAAATGGAAAACAATATTATTTTATAAAAATTAAAGATAGGAGGTTTAGATACTAAAAGTGTTATTACAAGAATTAAATCCTTGGTTTGTAGGGCTCGGAGTAACAATAGGTATAATAATCTTTCTATTTGTAATTTTTCTTGCTGCTCGGTATAGGAAGTTTAAAACTAACCAATTCGTTATACATTTACGAAATGGTAAGGTGAAACATGCTGGATTAGGTGGAAGTTTATTTCTTCTTCCATTGATAGATGAATACATCGTCATTCCAACTACTAGTATTCAAACTTTAGTTGCAGCTCATGAACAGGTTGTTTCAAAAGAATATCAAAATATTGAGATCGAAGGATTACTGATTTGGAAGGTTGTTGATCCAGAAAAAGCATTTAGTGCAGTATCATGGAATATGAGAGATGATAACTATATTGAAAAAATATTAAAAGGCGCAACCGAAGCGATCATTCGTACTACATGTGCCAATATGCCTTTAGAGAAGATCATTAGAGAAAGAAGAGAGATAATTGATCATATTGAAAAAGATTTACATGAATTAACAGCTGATTGGGGTATAATAATCGAATCTTTAGAAATAATTGAAGTTATTATTGGCGAACCTGAACTAAAAAAGAATATGGAAGCAACTAAGCAAGCAGAAGAATTCAGGAAAGCTAGAATTGCTAAAGCTGAAGCTGAAAGAGAGTCAAAAATGAGAGAATTAGAAGTAAAAAACGAGCTTGGTATTCAAGAACAACTCGTTGAAAGAGAGATTGAATTACGGCGAAAAGATAAAGAAATTGCCATCGCAGAACAAGAAAGAGAACGCAAGAAAATTGAAGCAGATGGAGATCGACTGAAGAAGATAATCGAAGTTGATGCTGAAGCTCAACAAATAAAACGGAAATTAATTGCTCAAGCAGAAGGTGAAGCTGAGAATATAAAGCAACAAATGCTCGCTCAAGCGGAAGGTTTTAAGAAACAAGTTGAAGCAATGAGTACTGCTGATGAAAGGTTCTTAGCAGTTCAATTAACGAATATTTTACCGGAGATATTTAAGAATCTCAATCCAGACAAGATGTTTATAATGGGAGATGGAAATGAAGCTTTCAGTTCCCTTTCTCGAGCAATAATGCCATTCTTACAACTTTTACCCGAATATTCAGATAAGATCAAGGATTTTTTTAACAACGGAGGAACCAAAAAACTAGAAGAAATATTAGTTAAAAAGTAGTTTTATTTTTTTTTTTTTAATAAATTATCAACATAAATTATGGAAGGGATTAAAATGTCAAAAATTAAGATTGTAAAAGTTAGTGCTAAAGCCCAACAGATTAAAAAGAATTTTATTGCACAAATGGGAGGATCCAAGGAAAATTATGAGGCAATAATTAATGCTGAAGGAAGATATCTAGCAAGGTTAAAAGATATACTTCCAGAAAATTATTTTAGGTATCAAAATATCTACCGTTTTTAATATTTCACATCAATTTAATGAAATATCATTTTTATTATTTTAATAACATTTATGGGGTTTCTTAAGGTTTGATAAAAGACATAGAGAAAAAATTTGTTGAAGGGAATTTAAAATTTAAATGGAAAATTATGCAAGATTTAGAAAGCATTAAAATTCGGAAAAATTTTCCTAAATATCCTGTTTTAATTCTTACTTGTATGGATCCGAGAATAAATATCAATGAAATTTTTCAACTTAATTCAGGAGATGTCTTTGTTTTAAGAAATGCAGGAAATATTTACACTATAGATGTCTTAAGGTCCATTTTACTTACGATTTTTAAATATAAAGTTAAATATGTAATAATATTAGGACATTTAGACTGTGGGATGCTAAAGATAAATCTAACAGAACTAAGACAAAAATTACCGTCTAAATTTCTGTCAAGTTTATCAAAAAATTATACAGACCTTCTTCCAAAATTAAGAGATTTTTTTAAACCAATCCTTGATGAAATACAAAATATAAAAGAACAAATCAAGAGTTTGGAAAAAATTAAGGATTTTTACCCCGAAATTGAAATCACTGGAATGTTATATGATATTAAAACAGGTCTCGTTTTTGAGTATGAGAAATTCAAAGATTATAGAGATATCGAGGACTTTAAAACAAGTTATAAGGGAATAATTATTAATAAGAAACATCAATTCACAGAATTTTTAGGCAAAATTGAAGAAGAAAATGTTACAATTGATGATTCAAATGATCTTTCACAAGAAAAAGCATTAAATGAAGGTAAATCTTTTACTATTGCTGAAATAAAAGAAGAACATAAGAACATTTCTATCCTTGGACAAAAAGAGTCTAAGGAGTATGATAGAGAGATAATCCATATGATTATTCCGAAAATTAAAGTTCCAAAAATCAAATTTCACGGAGTTAAAATATATATCCCTAAAAATTATAATAACAAAAAAGAAATTGTTAATTGAGACTGAAAAGGTAATTAAATTTTTGGAGATTAAAGAGATTTGTCTAAAATAAATTACATATCAAGTGATTTGAAATCTCAATGTACAGAAGATAAAAAAAGTGGGCACAATCTTTCTAAAAAGTATTGTGGAAATTGTAATAAAGAGTATATATTTGAAAATGTTATAGGAGAATATCCAGAGTTATTTCACGGTCCTATAACAACATTATGGAAGAATTCAGAAATAAAATTTTATTGTTCTTATTGTTATCTGTTAAAAATAATTAAATCTATTAAAAAAAATAAAAAAAATCAATCCTAAACATTTTTTTACTTATCCTTCTTACTAAATTCTGTTAAATTTTTTAACTGTCTTCGTAAATAGCCTTCAAATTCATCAATTTCCTTTTCAGAAAAATCTTTATAAAAAATATCTTTCATTTCGTTAGATACTTGAAGAAATTTCTCTTGTAAGGCTTCATTTTTTTTTGTTAGTTTTATAGTTATAGTTCGCTTATCTATTTTAGAACGTACTCTCTCAATATGTCCAGCTTCTTCAAGCTTATCTAGCATATATGATAATGTTGCTTTACTCAGCATCGTCTTCTTTTTAAGATCTTGGAATGAGATATTATCTTGGTGCCAAAGTGGGAAAATTACTCTACCTTGAGCAGCACTAATTTCGTCAATTTTGTTTTCTTTTAGCAAATTGTTAAAAATTAATTGTGAAAGCTCACGAATTTTTGTAATTAAAAAACCCCCTTCCCTTAACTTTTCCATTGATATTCACTTAGTTCAAACATTTTTTTAATTTAAAAGTTGGAATTTTACATAAAAATAATTTATTTATAAAGCTGATAGAAAATTTTCTACAGCATTTCTGAATAATTCAGGTTGATCATCATGTACTACATGGCCCGCATTTGGAATCTCGATTAACTGACAGTTCTTTACTATTTTTAACATCTTTTCAGCATGTTCGCGTTGAAAACCACTATCCCCGCCCTTAATAATCAGTGTGGGACATTTTATTTGTTCTAATTCATCCCATCTTGAATTTTCAAAACTGAAACTAAGAATTTTAAGTAAATGTTCAAAACTAAAGATAGGATAGTATCCTAATTCATTTTCTTCAAGTAATTCTATAAAATGATCCGCATATGTGGGATGTAAACCTCCAAAAAATTGACGTGCTTCTTTTAAGCAACTAAATGGTATAGGCCATGATTCAAAGAATTTTTTCCAATCCTCAACGGCTTCCATAGGGGGTGATTGAGCACTTTTATCTTCGATAATGAGAGCTTTAACAAGGTGTGGATGCAACGCTGCTAAACCCCAAGCTATCGAACCCCCCATAGAATGCCCAATTGCAATACTATTATAAATACCGAGCTCATTCATAGCTATTGCAATGTCTTCAATCATTACATCTCGAGAGTAATTATCATTAGGTTTTTCACTTCTTCCATGCCCTCTTTGATCGAATCCTATAACATGATAACTTCCTTTCATCCATAGTACTGTTTCATACCAAGTGGATGCTCTTGACATAAGTCCATGCAGGAGGATAACGTTTTCTCCTGATCCTCCAAAATCAATATAAGCTAATCGAACATCCTTTCCATTGATATATCCTCTTTTTAAATCATTCACTTTAAAAATCACCGAATTAAGTAAGTTTTTCTCGATGTGTTTCTTTTTTTAGGTTATTGGAAAAACAAAATGCCAAATCTCACACCACATCTTTATCTAGTTTGACTTATTATTATAGATTAGTCTATTCCTGGTTTAAATTCAACTTGATTTAACTTATAATAGAACCTTGCATCTTTAGGTTTAAATCGAAGTATAGTATAATCAGGATCCTCCAATCCTTTTGGATAATACCTTATAGATGTATCTAACCAGAATTGTCGCTTAATATCCATATCTTCAACTATTTCTGCTTCACCTCCAAACATTACTCCTTTAAAATCTTCGGTGTCGCAGAAATAAACAGAAACTTTAGGATTTTCCTTTATGTGGTCGATTTTAGATGAGCTAGTATTTGTTGAGAAATAAATTACATATTTATCTTCCAGTTTATCGTAGAATTTAGAAAATTCAGGATAGCGTTCCCTATATCGTGTGTTAAGCAATGCTCTTGTTATAGGAAAGCCATCAGAGTCAATTGTTGACAAATAGGCTAAAAGGGAATTTTCTATTAATTCCTCACTTAATTTTATTACTTCTTCTAATTCCAAATTTTTTACATCTCCTTCTAATTTTAAAAAGCATGTAAATTATTCTTTTCCCGGGTCAAAATGTACGTTTTGTAATTTATAATAAAACCTTGCTTGATTAGGATTCAATCTGAGCAAGGCATAATCAGGATCTTCCAAACCATCTGGATAATACCTCTTCCACCAGTCTAACCATACTTTTCGTTTTATTTCCATGTCATCAATTTTTTCTACTTCTCCACCAAACATGACACCTTTAAAATTTTCGGGATCACAATAATACACACTAATTTTTGGATTGCTCTTAATATGTTCGATTTTTGATGATGCTGTATTTGTGATTATATATATTATATATTCATGTTCTTGATTAGCGAAAAATTCAGAAAATTCGGGAAATTGTTCCTTATTTCTTAGATTAAACATTGCTCTTGTTATAGGAAATCCTTCTGGGTCAATAGTCGTAAGATATGCCGCTTTTGAAGTCTCTATTAGTTCAAGACTTAATTTTTTTACTTCATATAATTCCATATTTCATACCTCTTAATTTAATTTGGGCTTAAAATCATAAATTCTTTCTAATTTCATCTAATCTTTCTTTTGCTGATGGTGTTTTATCAAAAGTCATCTTTAAGTTTTCACAAAAATATTCTTCACAGTATGCACAATTTTCAAATCCTTTCTCACGAGAACAACTCCTTATTGGGCATTCACCGCACCAACTAAAAAGTCTCCCTTCTGAAGTGCATCCATCACAATAAATCTCCTCTATTTTAAATGGCATTGATTCACTTGACCATTCTTTTGCAACTTTTTTGAGTTCTTTCTTATCATTTTTTTGAGTGGCTAAATATGCAGGACACTCTGAACAATTAATTCCGCAATAGGCAATTATTTTTTCCATATTTTATTTTCTCTTTTCATTAATTATTAGATTTTAAATTAAATTTTAAAAAAAAATTTATTTTTTAGGTTTATAACTTGTTCCTACTTCATATGCTTCTGCTAAATAGTCCCCAATTTTCCGATAAGGACCATGAGGCATTAAACAGATAAAGGAGTCAAAACTATTGACATCTGGTTCTTTATTTTTTACATATTTCTCATCAGAATATATTTCGACAATTTCTCCTATAAGAAAATCAGTATTTTTGAATTCTTTAATATTCACTAGTTTACATTCGATATTAACACTACATTCTTCAATCATTGGGGCAGTCCCAAGATCCCCATAAAATAGCTCAAATTCCTTGGCTTTATCAACTTTGGATCCAGAATGTAGACCACAATAATCTGTAACTACAACCATATCACTAGTAGGAATATTGATACTAAATGATCTATTTTCCTTAACTCCTGGATTAGTATAGTGCTTTTTTGACATTGCCACACCTATCAATGGAGGATTATCATGTAGCATATTAAACCATATAATTGTATTGAAGTTAGGTTTACCATTCACGTGAGCTCCTAATATACATACTGGCAAGGGTAATGGTGGTAATTTCCATCCTGTTTTGACTTTATTTATTTTTTTCACCTATATTATACTTTTTTGAATTTTCTATTTCAGTAGGAATTTTTTCTTTATATATACCATTATTTCGGGGAATTGGTTCATTATAATAAATATAATTATCAATTCCAAAACGAAACGACATTGTTTCCATATTTTTTTCTTTTATTTTTGGTGATTTAGATCAATTTTGTTTGATGTCGAACAAGATCGTTCTATATCGAACAATTTTACTTTATATATAAAGGTTTCTAAAGTTTTCATCTTCTTCATAAATTTATATTTCTACTGAGATTTGATAAATATCGTCTTCCTAAAGACATGATATTTTCGAAACCTATTTAAAATTTTGTATCGTGTGCCGTTTTACTTGTACCAAAAAGGAATTAAATTTTACTTTAAAAAAAAAGATTTTCCAAGAAGGGATTCATGAAAAAATCATTTATTATTAACTTTTATACTACCATAGAGAAACATTGACAGTACGCAAACCATCCCCAAAATAATAAATGGATGGTACATCTAATCTTCGATATGTTTCTACATATAGAAAAGTATTTATTGTGAATTTTCTAAAAGAAGCAAGTTAATGGTTTAATTTCTTTCTTTCCATTCATCAATCATCTCCTTAATTTCTTCAGGAGCATCTGAATTTGTGAACCTTATATTTTCGGTTAAATTACTTGATTCATCATTATTACCACAAATATGATTGGAAGGAACAGCACCAAAATTACTACAATACAGAGCCTTTTACTTTCCATCCTCAGTTTATTAGCTAAATCTATTCTTCTATTAAAAAAAACTAATTGATCTTCTTCTGTAATAAATTCGTATATATTATTTAATGTATTTCTTTTCTTTTCTTGAGGGTGATACAGGTTAAAAGGGGGAATTGGCCCTGGCCACATGTTTCTTACCCTCAAAAATTTTCCATGTTCTCGTTCTCTTTCATTTCTTAATATTTTCTCACTTTCTAAATATATTTTCATCTCTCTTTTTTTTAGTTGTTTTAATTCAATCTTATTTTGCTTTAGCAAATCTTTTACAAATTCACCAGCTTTTTTTCTTTCCATTAATTTTGCAGACTCTCCTTCCAATTCTTTAATCTTGTTTAATATTTTCATTGCTTCATTTGTTAATTCTCCCCATCGTAATTTAAATTCTATAAATACTTTGTCTTCTATTGCTTCATCTCTTTCTTGAATCAATTGTTTGAAGTCTTTAAATCTAATTGGAATATCTCTTTTCTTTCTTTCAAATTCTTCTTCCTCTTCTTTATCATTCATATTTAGTTCTTGGGTTTAGTATGATTAAAATTAAACCGACAGTTTTCACTTCTTATATAATAAATTAAAATAATTATGATATAATTAGAATCTTTTGTATATAATATTATATGGTGGTATTAGCATTAAAATTTAAAAATAAGCTATTTAAATAGATTATAAAATAAATTTATACATTTCTTTAGTGAAAAACTATGATTAAATACATTTTTTTGATTATATTCTTCATTGTTGCTAATTATAGAAATATTTGCTGAATATAAAGACAATAAAAAAATCGAATACTTTGCGAAGCCACTCTTAATGTCGCTTTTTTTTCATCAAATTCTATTTTTAGGAAACCCAATTATTGTTTTCACCCCAAAACCCTTCTAGGAGTCCACTCAGAGCTTTGGATACAAAACCAAAAATATAATCCTAAACAAATTATATTTAACCCAAATTTACTTAAAAATGAATGTAATTTAATTGAGGTAAATATAAAATGATAAGAAAAAATAAAACAATTTTAAATGTAGGCATAGGAATAGTTAGTCGGCTTTTTACTCGTTTAAAATGGTTATACTATTTGTTTAATATGTAATTTATCTTGTAAAAAAATTTTTAATTTAGCAATAATTTAATGTTAGTAGCATAGGTTTTAAAAAAAGGTGCCTCAATAGCTCAGTCGGTAGAGCGTTGCCTTGGTAAGGCAAAGGTCGGGGGATCATAATATGCGAGTATTTAGCTCGAAAAGGATAAACCCCCTTGGGGCTCCATCTAAACTAAGGCGCCGGTGTGGCTTAGCTGGTTATAGCGCCAGACTCATAATCCTTCTGAAAAAATGGGTCAGACTGGATGTATTCTGGAGGTTCGAGGGCTCAAATCCCTCCACCGGCACTCTTTCTATCTATTTAATATTCAAAAGCAAAATTCACCATATTTAACTACAGTCTTGGTTGAGCCATCTTTGTACGTTACGTTTATCGTTGGTTTATAGAACAAGAAATCTCTATGAGTTTTAGATCTATTCTGTCCACCCTTCATATTTTCATTATTACCAAATGCAATATGGGCTGTTCCAAGAGCTTTTTCATCTTCAAGCAAAATTCCACTCAGTTTAGCACCAGGGTTAAGACCTATTCCTAATTCTCCAATTATCCTAGCCTCTTCATCCAAGCTAGTTAATATCTCAACTTCCTCAACTAATTTTTGATCTTTGCTTTCCAAATTAATAATTTTTCCATTTTTTACATATATTTTTAAGGGTTTCTTTACTTTACCAATATCACCAATAGAACCATCACATACAATAATGCCATCAGCCCTAGATTCAATGGGACCGCACCAAATTTCACCACACGGTAGATTCGCAAAATATGGCTCCTTGATAATTTTAGCATCTGTAGAAAAAGCGCGCTCTTCTATATCTAATACGATATCCGATCCTCCTGGTGCTGTAACATGAACTATTTTAGCATTATCAAAACTTTTAATCATTTTATCTGCTGCTAATACCATTTTTTCATAATCAACATTCATGGGACCTTCAAGCATCATCGATTTGGTGATACTTGGCCCATGACCTATTCGAATAGATTTAGTAGCAACCATTTCTTTTATCCATTTAGCTCGAAATGGAGTTTCCTCACCTGATCCTTTAAATACATTAATTATTATAGATTTTCCTTTTGCAAACTCGCTCATTTCTGCGGGTATTTCTAATAGTGGTCGCAGTTTTTCAGGCAATAAATATATTTGTGCTGTACAACCATAATCAATAGCTGCATCATGAAAAGCATTCCCTATATTTTTAGTATATTCATCAGACACAACTAACACAATATCTTCTTTTTTTAAATTCATAACATGAATCATATAATTTTTAGCTGAAGTTTTCATCATTTCGAATTCATTCATATTAGTATTCACACGATTCCGTACAGTAAAATAATCGATTTTTTATTATTATTGGAAAAAATTAGTTATTAAACTTAATTCTTTCTAAAGAAATAAAATGCTTTCTTTTACCTTTCAGTATTATTTTTCTGTTTCCAATTTACTTTATTCATTGATAGAGGATTTAGCATTATAGCGCCTGGATATGGGCATTCCATTACACAACATCCACAATACCAACATTCTCCAGAGTAAGCTACGATTGGAGGTTTATGTTTCACTGGATTCGGGATGAATATGTCTACTTGACATATTTCTACACATTTATTACAACCTGAACATAGCTCAGGGTTAAATTTTATTGGATTTGAGATCCCTTGTTCTGGAATTACAAAAACTTTTTCATTCATCAGTTAATCCCCCCTTTTATGTATTCTTCATTATGGGTTGCATAATTTTCTGTAAGAGATCCATAATAATCAATGGGTAGTTCTCCAATCTTTACTTTATTATTCTCAAGTTTTACAGTGATGAATTTGTGCCATTCAGGTGGATCCATTTCAGGGTAATCTGATTGAATAAAATGCAAATGCTTTGAGCTTGCTTTTCTTGCTAAACAAGAATGTATGATCATTTTTGCATTAGTAAGGATATTCAAAACCTCTAAAGAGCGAATCAATTCATGGGGATTTCGAGCATATAATTTTAAAGCCTCATCGCGTTCCATATCTTCTAATAATTTTAAACCTAATTTCAAGAGTTCATCACTTTTTATCTCACCGCAATAATTTTGCATTATTCTTGTAATATACATGTTAAATTCCTTCCACCCTATTCCATCATCGCTCTGATTTATAATGGAATAGATACGATTTTTTTCAGATTTAACTTGTTGAAAATCTACTCTTGGTTCAGAACTTCTCATGGCATAATCAGCAGCATGTCTTCCAGCATAATATCCTGTTGCAGCAGCATGTCCAACACAATCTGAGGCAAATAATTGATCACCCGCAGCGTAAAGGCCTACAAGATTTGTCTTCAGATCCCAGTCATTTAATATCCCTCCTGGGACTCCAAAGAGTTGTCGCTCTCTTGGGAGGAATGAGGCTGAAGTCCATCCTTCTCCATAACTTTGGAGTAAGTGTTTTTCAGGATCAAATCCAGCTTTAGTATAAGTTTGTAATATAGGAATTTTTGACTTTCCCTCTTGACCTACCATTAAACCCCATATGGCTTTTCGCTCATATTTGGGCATACTTGGTAAATCAGCATAAAAAGGTAGTTTAAATCCTTTCTTTAAAAGAATTTCAACTGGGAGAATATCTGGTCCTTGATATTCATATAAATGGAAATCAGATTCTCCTCCTCCTTTTAGGAAGAATTTTTGTCCTGATGCTGGGCGATAACGTTGAAAAATACTCTTGAGAATATTACCATCTCTATCAATCCACGGAATTTCTTTACCATTTGCATCAACCAATGAGCACGCATACCAAGTATTATGGGTATTACCAGTCCCATAAGGAGGATAACTACGCTCACCCGACCATTGTCCTCTAATAGATCTTTCCATCAGAGTAAATTCAACACCAGCTTTCCAACCCATTGCATGACCATCCCCCATACACTGAGGTGGTCGGAATTCAGAGATTCCAGGTAAACCGGGAGAGAAAAGCCAAACCCGAGTTGGCCGAGACATACAAAGTATGGTAGCTTTGGCTTTAA
This sequence comes from Promethearchaeota archaeon, assembly GCA_013375485.1. Taxonomy (GTDB): domain Archaea; phylum Asgardarchaeota; class Lokiarchaeia; order Sigyniarchaeales; family SOKP01; genus Loki-b32. The sequence goes on from JABXKB010000043.1 coordinate 16,808, forward strand.
ACACAATAAATTGACCTGTTCGCCCATTTACCCCTGTAGCACCAACAATTCTAGTTCCTTGCTTACCTGCTTCTGTTAATAAGCTTGTAGCCATTATCCTATCATAAATATCTACACCTAAGCGTTTACATTCTTTATAAAGGGCAGGCTTAAAAGTGGTTCCCCATACTCTCAAGGTGAATTTATTTTCATAATCATAAGCGAATAAAAATTTCGTTTTTTCATCTCTAAATTTAGCTCCTTTGAACTCATCTTCTGTGTCTCTGATCTTTCCTCCCATTTTTTCTAGGTCTAAAAGCCTATCATATCCCTCTTTACACTCGATATAATGCGAAATTCCATTATTATAGCCATCATGATCTTTAATCATTGCTAGTGTGAGTTCTTCAGGGGTAATATGTGAGCAGGGATTAGTAGCCGCTGATTCCCAATGGTCGCAACCTGATCCCCCAGCTCCACTTCTGATTGTTGCCCCTTTTTCGACTAGTGCTACTTTTACTCCTTTTTTGGCTACTGCTACTGCAGCCCAGGAACCTGCTATTCCTCCCCCTAATACTAAAACGTCAGTACTTATTTCATTCTTTAAATGCCATTTCACAGGATACGGCCATTCAAGTTTATTATAAAACTGTTGTCCCACCTCTTAATTCATCTCACTTCATTAATTTTTAACAATTGTTCCTCCCGCTTTTTTTATCGCTTTTTTCTCAAATGAAGTTTGGAATCCTGGTGTATAATTCATATATTTCGGTATTGGATATCTCAAACCTGCTTTATGGGTTGATTCTAATCCTTCTATAACAGAGTCCAGTTTACTTTTTGGAATTGAAAACATAACTTCTGTATCTTCTGCTCCTCCCCAAACGCGATCACCATTTCCTAAAATTACTAACTGAGGTTCATCAGTTTGAATAGTTTTAATTATTCCTTCATGACAAGATCCTACTCTTCCTGCAGACGTGAAATCAAGAACTCCACCTTTAATATAAAGATAGGCTTGGATTAATCTCGTTGCTTGTGCAGGATTACAATAAATTTGAACAACATCGGGTTCAATTTTTGTTCTTGTGAGGGGTGAAATAACAAGACCAAGACATTTTTCTTTGAGGATATATAAGTGTTCTTGAAGTTTTTTTGCGGTTTCAAGGTTTTTTGAATAAAGTCCAATGCTAAACTGATTAGCAAAGTTTATTGCTTCTTCTGACATTGGATCCCAACCATATATACCTCTGGCCAATTTACAAGCACAATCTTCTTCTGTAATGATCATTGTCCAGCCATAGCTTCGAACCATCTTAAAGGTTTGACATACAAAAGTTTGAACATTTAAATCAGATTTTGGTCTTTTAAAATTAGAGAGAATTTCTGATTTATCTTTTACGAGTTTAATAGCAATGGGAAATGATGCTGGTCGCAAAAGTTCCTCAAATTTTTTACCATAATGCTGGTATTTTTCTAAATTCACACTCATTTTTCTTATATGTTAGCGTTTTTTATTAATATTTAATTTCAATAAGATTCGATTAATGGAATATTTGTTCAATTAAAAATTAGTCTGAACCTAAAAGGTTTTTTATGGCTAAATCTTAAATTAAATTGTTATGGAACAATTCAATAAAGAAAAAATTTCAGCTGAAGATGTTGCGATTGAAGATAATAATGCCCAATGGTTAGGTATTCCTTTAATTCATTTAATGGAATGTGCGGGATATTGTATCGCTGATGAAATTACAAAAAGATATAACATAAAGAAAGAATCTACAGTTGCTATTTTTTGTGGGACTGGGAATAATGGTGGAGATGGATTTGTAGTTGCTAGACAGTTAGCGGCGTTTAACATCAAATCATTAGTTATTCTTGTTGGCACTCCAGAAAAAATAAGGACCCAGGCTTCTTTGTTTAACTGGAAATTAATAACAAACCATATAAATTATATGGTTAAGAATGTAATTATTCGGGATTCTACTGAAATTGAGAAGATAGAATTGCTCAATAGAAATACGCATAAAATAGGATTAATTATAGATGGATTGTTAGGAACAGGAATCGTTGGGGAAATAAGAGAACCAATTTCTACTGCTATTGATGTGATAAATAAACTAAGAGAAAAGGAGAATATAAAAGTTGTGTCGATAGATTTACCTTCAGGGATGAATCCAAATACAGGAGAAATACTTCATAAAGCTGTGAAGGCGGATTTAGTTATAGTCCTCCATCGAATTAAAAAAGGATTAGATATTGAAAGCGATTATATAAGAGAGATCGTAGTACGATCTATTGGAATTCCTTATGAGGCGAGTCTCTTTATAGGAAAAGGTGATTTGATTCCTACCCTAAAAGTTAGAAATGTGGATAATCATAAAGGACAATTTGGCCGAATACTTGTCATTGGAGGTTCTAAAAATTACTCTGGAGCACCTGCATATTCCTCTTTAACAGGTATTAACTTTGGAATAGACTTAGTTATAACATATGTTCCAGAGGTAATTGGAGATGTTGTGCGATATTATTCACCAAACATGATCGTAAGGACATATCCCGGTAATTGGTTAAATATGGATTCATTTAATGAGATATCAAAATTAATTGAATGGTCAAATGCAATAGTTATTGGTCCTGGCTTAGGACAGCAAAAAGAAACAGAAGACCTATTAATAAAACTTTTAGAGAAAATGAATAATGAAAATAAAAATTATATTCTTGATGCTGATGCTTTAAAATTAGTTAAAAATAATCTAGATTTATTAAAAAACAGGAACGTGATTTTGACACCCCATGAAGGAGAATTGAAAATAATGACTGGTATTGAATTACCCGAATACGATAAAATTGAAGATAGAAGTAAAGTGGTTTTAAAATTAGCTCGGGATCTTGACGTAACTTTACTCATCAAGGGTTCCTATGATTATATCAGTAATGGAAAGAATTTAAAAATCAATCGTACAGGATGTCCAGAGATGTCTATAGGTGGTACAGGTGACATATTAGCTGGACTATGTGCATGTTTTTTAGCAACAGAGAATAGTTCTTTCAAGTCAGCATGCTCTGCTGCTTTTGTTAATGGTATATTAGGCGAATATTGCAAAAGTAATATTGGAAGTCGTTTTACTGCATTGGATATGGTCAATAATATTAATAATGCGATAAAAAGCGTTCTTAGTTTTTAATATTTTACAAAACAATAACTGTCTATAAAGAGATGTCAGAACAAGAATAAATTACAAAATAAAGATTTATTAATTTTTAATATTATTATATTATTAACTTAGTTATTGTGAAAACTTAAGTTGAGGTTTCAGATTTTAATTTATACTAAATTTCAACAAAATAAAAAAGAGATTGATTAAAATTCCACAAGTATTTCTTATTAACCCAGATGGAACAACCACAGAGCTAACAAGTGAAGGTCCAATTAAGAATGTTTTAAAAACAGATGAATGTTATGTTCTTGTTGCAGATGATGTAAGAAAAGTATTTTTATGGAAAGGAGTAAAAAGTAGCGT
>JABXKB010000333.1 GCA_013375485.1 Promethearchaeota archaeon
GTATCTGAAACACAATAATCCACTTGAGGATGAACTTTTGTATTTTCAGTAATTTCAATTCGTTCTGTTATTCCAGAAGGTCCCATTGGTAAGGCATGGTTATCCATCATCATTCTCAGATTCATTCTTTCCAATTTAGTTTCAGTATCTACAGGTCTAGCTGCCATTGATAATTCTTGAGAAGTTTCCAGAAGTTTTTGAATTTTTAATGAAGGAGTATTTTTTCTTGACTTTCTACCTAAAAATACATTTGTTTTAAAATTACTCCTCACCAAGCTGCTTCTATACCGTATAATATCAACCATTTTTTTGCCAAACCATAGTTCAGGTGCATCTAAAATATGATAATCTGATATGTCAAGTCCAGTTTCGAATTCTTGAAATGGTACTAATGGACCAAGGTAAACATTTGGATAATTAAAATGACCAACAAAAAATCCAGGTGGACTAGCTCCAAATATTTCTACATCTCTCCTCGTTTTATCTAATTCAAAGGGGACTAGAGATTTCATTACAGACTTTTTTAATAAGATTGGGCATGTTTTTTTCCCACATAATAATCGTGCACCTTTACACCGAAGACAAATATTCTTTTCTGTCAGTGGTCTTACCAATCTATTCTCTCTCTAAATTAGTTTCTGCTATAAAAAAATGAGTTTCTTCTATTATAAAAAAGGTATAAGAGTTTAAATTTTTAATACTTATATTAAAGAACTAATATTTCATATTTAAGATACTAAGATAGGATAGGTCCATAACCCCGATTAAAATTAACCACTTGCTGAGTAATCTTAACAAAATCAAATTGAATATAATTGGTCCTCCCATGTACCATCGTCTCTAAAAAGAAGAGTCTTATTGAAACTATGCTATCATTTCTGATAATTATTGGTACAAAAGTCCATTTTGCATAATAATAATATTCATTGCATAATTCAATAGCCTTTTTGAAAAACAACATTTCTTCTGAATTTAAGACAGAATGATTTTTATATATCACCTTGGATTTTGAAAAATGTGATTTTTTTTCAACGCATAATGAAACCCCACTATGTGTAAGTTCATATTCGTAGATAACGTAAAAAAAAGGGAAGACTCCCGGAAAGTATTTCTGATTATCTTTAAGATGTAAATTTATCCAAACTTTTGTAAGAATTCGATATAAATAATAGATTAGATAAAAATAGGTATAAAAGTTAATAACACTCACAAAAAGGGATAGTGGTGCAGAATTATGGAACATTATAAGAATTATAATAAGAAAGATCAATGAATTTAGGAAAGTAAATGAGCTACCCGCTTTTTCGATGTAAAAGCTATATTCCTTTTTAGAAATCGGATATAAATATGGGATTTTCGTAGTAGTAAGAAGATCCATTGTTACATGTAATCCATAAAACGCTGATCCAATTATCCATGCTATAAAAAATGATTTATTTCTAAAAATAGAGAAGGGAACGCTTAAAATAGCTGATATTATTATACCAATAATATATGAATGAGAACCCCCGCGATGTTCAAGGTAATTCGATTTAAATAGTCTTTTCAAGGGGAATAAAAAAATATCCAAATCTGGAATAAATGAGAAAAAAATAGCTATAATGATATATTCAAAGGTCACGTCCTTTAAAAAGAGAATGTACAATAGGGCTCCAAAAACAGAATGAGTGAAAATATCCATAATAAGAATACCTTGCTATACTTTAATAAATAAGAATAGTGAAAGAAAAATTTTTCAGTTATTTTCTAAAAGTATTTTTAAAAACTTGATTGATATGAACGATAATCAATGGTTCTAGGTGTAACCTTCCTTTTTAATATAATTCTTCCTATTAGTCTTTCCTGTTTTATATGAAATAAAACTTGAAAGAAACACAGAAGAGAATAATATTATAATTCCAATCGTAACATACAGGTTGTAGAATCGACCGTAAATGAGGATTTCAATTGTAAATGGAACTATCACTTGAAGTAGTAAAAGTAAAGATACTTGGTTCGCACTTAATGTTCTCATTGAAAGAAAATACGTATAAAACGCAATGATTGTAGAGATAAACACCAAGCAGATTAACCAGATCCAAGTCTCAGGCGTTGGAATAACAAACGATCTCGTAAAAATCATACTTATTGTACTAAAAAGAGCAACGATAACAAGAACAACATAGAAGATACTAACTGAATCTAGGGTATTATTATACGAATTTTGAATGTAAGATGTATAAGTTATATATAATCCATAAAATAATGCTGAAGTAATCAACATTATAATTCCAAGTATGGAAAGTGACCAATTACCAAGAAGTTCTAAACTTTCGTTTGATAAAATAAAAAAAATACCAATAAAGCTTATGATTACAGCAATTAAATGATACAATTTAATTTTGTGTTTTAAAACAACCCAAGAAATAAATGGAACAAAAATTGCATATATTAATACAATTAGAGTAGCTAAACCTGCCGGAATTTGAAGTTCTTGCCCAATATATTGAAACATCAACCCTAAACTTTCAAAAATACCTAATAACCAAATAAATTTATTTTTAAGTAAGTGTATTATTTGTTTATGTTTTTTAGCCATGATGATTGGGGTTAAAATAATTGCTGAAATAGCAAACCGGTAAAAAAGGAAAGGAAAAGACGGTATAGAGTTTAGACCTAATTCTACAAAAGTATTAGATAAGCCCCAACAAATGATTGCTAAAGTAATATAGAGATATGCTTTTTGTTTTGTTTTTGGATTATATACCATTAATTTTGTGTTATAAGAAATGACTTCATGGAATTAAAATGGAAAATGTATCCTTAATAATATATTTAATGCCTTCTAAGATTTGAAAAAAGATAACTTAAACTGTAAACAAAAATAAAGACGATCTTTGATTTGAGTGGCTATTTTTTATGAGGTTTTACTCTTCCTGACCAAAGTAAGCCATATAAGCTCACAAATACGATGATCATAGCGAATATTTGATATGATTTAATAGACTCTTTTAAAATGAATAAGGCAAATATCATAGTGATTACAGGATTAGGGGTAATAACTGTACTTGCCACAGACACATCCACATGCTTCACAGCATAAAAACAATTAACGAGTTCTAAATAATATACAATTCCCATAAGGAATCCAAATATTTGAAATTCAAGCTTCATTAATCCTTCAAAAATGCTATTGATACTGCTTACAAGAGAGGAAATTCCAAAAAGGAGTATGGAGGATATTAGCACTCGAAAGAAAGTAACTTGATTTGGAGTAATTGGAGAGGAATCAAGGGTGTGTTTAATAATTACATGTGCAATACTCCATAAAAAAGGAACAATCAATGCTAATGCAAACCAAGGCGAAAATCCACTAATTAACCAAGTACCCTCTGTCCCAAGATAATATATACCTATTATCATGAATAAAGTGAATAACAGCTCACTTAATTGCTTTTTTTCTTAAATAAAATGAATTCCATTACAATTGAAAATAATGGATAAGTTTGAATAGCAATTGCAGCGCTAATCGTACCTGCTGTTTCAAACGCATAAACATAAAAAAATGTTGAGATTGAAAAGATTATTCCGGTTATTCCCATTATTACAAAGGTTTTTTTTCGAATATTAGGAATTATCGATTTTTGAAATATTCCAGGATTTGGTTTAGTCAATTCGTAAAAGAATAAAGGTAAAGAACAAATTAATTCCCATAAGGTTAAATAAAAAGCAAAATTTAAGGCACTCAATGCTAAAGGACGGCTATTTGAAATAATTGGTAATATTCCAAGAAGAAATAATGATATAAATGATAGAAGTACCCCAATATTTCTATTAGGATAAAAATTTAGAAATGAATTGTTATTTGAGGGAAAATTGTAGGCTTGTTTTTGTTTACCTGCCATAATTTATCAAAATTATTTTACTTTAAAAATATGAGGGATTTTAATTCGCTACCTTAGTAAGATGGATCTCTTAATACTTACTTTCTGGTAATAAAATTACTGAGAATTTTTAACGTACCTTATAATTATGAATCATATATTTATTTTACATAAGGTATTTAAATTAAAAGTCTAAGATTACTATAAAATACTTAAGGTAATAATTCATTATGTTAAAAGCAATTATAATATATCATACACGTACTGGAAATACTAAATCTTTAGCCGAAAAAATTAAAAAAAGATTAGAATATCTGAATATTGTAGTAGAGGTTTATCAAGACAATAATTTTAAAGCATTGGATTCTCTCAATGACTTTGATATCATAAGTTTAGGTTCTCCTACTCATTATTGGCAGATTGCGTCAGATTTTAAAGAGTTTTTAAAAAAAATTAATGGCTTTAATCTTAAAGGGAAAAAACTTATTGTTTTTGCAACAGGTGTATCTCCTAAAAGTCATCCAAAGATTTGTAGCGATATTATTAAAATAATGAAACCATCGGGAATTGATACAATCGCAAAAATAGGATGTGTCAAAGAACCAACAGATGATTTAGATACAAAGATTGAACAAGTTATATCTAAAGATTTATTTCAAATTTAAATTCTAACATCAATTAAATTTTGAAAGGAAACTTAATTTTATTGTAGAAATTAGAAATCTAATGTTAGATTGATATTTATATTAAACAGGTAAAAAAGTAAAAATCAAAACCACGTTTATTCTACTTTAGAAAATTTACCAATATCTTTGTTAAGAGTTTTCAGTACTTTTTCTTCTAATTCTTCTGGAATATGCCTAAAAGAGAATTCCTCTAATTTAGGTAAGAGATTTTGGATAGTTAATCTAGTAAGATAATCCAGTTGATCACATAAGGCAAATAGTTGAAAGTGAGCTGAATTTTCTATTAACACAGCACCTCTACGAACTGTGAAATAATTTATTTGTTGTTGTATCATAGTTTTCCGTATATTATTCCACAGATCATAAATTCCTACAAGATAAATAGTGTCGTTGAGAGAACCACTCTTTTCATTCCTTAATACTATTTCCCAAGCAGAATCTTGTGTTCCA
>JABXKB010000044.1 GCA_013375485.1 Promethearchaeota archaeon
ACCACCAAAATAGCAATGGGAGGTATCAGTTATGCGTCAGCAGTAGATATCGCGCCGCAGCGTCGAGTTGATCTTGCTATCAAATACATCGCTCAAGCAATAAGTGCTAGATCTCATTCTAATGAAAGACAGTTCGAAGAAAATTTAGCACAAGAATTAATTTTAGCAGCAAATAATAGTCAAGAATCTAGGGCTGTTAAACGAAAAGATGAGATAGAGAGAATTGCTGTTTCTGCGCGTTAGTCAACTAATAATATAAGTTCTACAAGAATTTTATATATTTAAGATTTATTCTCTTTTTTTATCTAAACTCCTCACATTATTGAAGTATTTTTGGTAAATTATCAATACTTTTTGAGCAATCTTAGTATCTCCTAACTCCTAATTCTTTTTGATCTAAAAAACTCAAAGGGATTTCTTATATGAGATCCAAGTTGTAGAACTTTTAAGAATTACTTTAGGACTTGATATCTGGGGCTTAGAGTTCATTAAGGATGCTGAATTAAAAGGAAAAACATATAGAGTTGATATTGAAAGACATCACTTAGAGAAAATAAAGTCAATATATACAATGTTTAAATATTCGGAAGATGTCGACTACTCAAAGAATTTAATACCTTTTGAAGATTTTGTTATAGCATTAGCTCCATTGATGCATAAATATCATAATCAGCTTGATAAAATGAGTGGTTTTAGTTATAATACCCAATTGGCAATGCACCGTCTAATGCATCTGTATGAATTAATCCAAATTCCACTTGTTGAAAACTTCAATTACCAATCCGCTTTCTTAGAGGAATTCCAGAGCAAGACAGCAACGATAAACGGGAATGAAATCAACATTTGGGAAGATATAGGAAAAGACACAATAGAAAAGTGGATTAAACGATGGTATATCGCAAAAAAGGAAGGTTTTAAAGCCTTTTTATTAGATAGTAAAGAAGGCTATACTAATTTTTACAAATTTCGATACATGTCAATAGAGAAAGATTTCAGATTGTTTTTGAATGGTAAAAAACCTATGAATAGTAAGCTATTCCTTAGTGAGAGAATGCGAAATAGTTTTTGGGAATGGTTCTTAAGTACTTATTTACGTGAAAATATATATCCAAAAATTTAAATTTAAATTTATTAATTTATGAGCGTCCAAAAAAATAAAAGTTAAATTGAATTTGATATTGACGATGAGATCAAAAAAAGTTCGTAAAATAATATTAAGTACTCCGAGTTTAAGGCTTATAAGAAATAATCTAAGAATCATCTTGAAGTTAGCTGTAAAAAAAGAACTTCAGAAGTTGGATAAGCTCTACGATTTATATAGAAACAAAAAGATTTTAACTCCTTCTCAACAAAAAAGAAAATTACAGTTAGCCGAGAAATGGAAAGCTCTTGATTACAGCTATTATAGATCTACTTTGCAATGTAGTTCTGGAGCTGCTTGTATCTCATTTCAGAAAGCTAAAAAAAAAGGTTTTAATCCTAAAGATCGTCCAACAGATCTTGATCTCGTTTGGGTTCCTTGGTTAGAGAAATGGTCTTGCGTAGAATGTTTTGAAACCTTTCGTCAGGGAGAGATGACTCATGAAGACTTTGATGATCCTGTGTGGCGCGAATGGGTAAAAAATGAATTCGGGATTTAGTTTAAGTTAAATATTCCTTTCCAAGTTGATCTTGCTATCAAATACATCGCTCAAGCAATAAGTGCTAGATCTCATTCTAATGAAAGACAGTTCGAAGAAAATTTAGCACAAGAATTAATTTTAGCAGCAAATAATAGTCAAGAATCTAGGGCTGTTAAGAGAAAGGATGAAATTGAAAGAATAGCTGTTTCTGCTCGATAACTGAATTTTTAATCTTTATTAAATCACTTTTTTAAAAAAAAATTACTTCCATTCTTTAAATACAGAAGGTAGGTTCTCTTATTTTGAAAGTTCATCTCCAGAATTTATATTAATTCTTTTTGAATGAGTTAATACTCCAATGATTTACCATTTTCTTTTAAATAACATCTAGTTAACTAGAGAGTATAGGGATATATATGACAGTTTGATTTCTTAATGATTCACTTTTACTTTTAATCACTTAATTAAGGAGGTTTTAAAGTATAAAAGCACTTAAAAAACATGATTGGTTGGTTAAAAATGAAAATCTGGAAGAAATGAGTCCAAAAGAATATTATAAAGAAAAATTGAAAAAAATTGCAGAAGAAATTAAAATTAATGAGTCAAGAAAAAGATTGATTAATTAACCAATTAATAATATTAAAGTAATATAAAGAAATATTGGTAAGAAAGCAAGTAAATTTATAAAACTCTTGATAAATCCTTAATCTAAATATAAAAAAAAGAAAAAAAGTATTATTAATTCATTTACTATTCATATAATCTAAAATTGTGCCTACAACCGCAAGAGTAAGAACTATACCAATTGGAATTAAGGTAATCCACGCCTCATTTGGTTGGAGAACACTCATCTGAAGAACCATCATAATAAAAGTCATCAGCAGAAAGCCAGTCCATAAACTAAGACTATTTGTTTTAAGTGGTTTTTTGATGATAAAATTGGTTAATAGAGCCGCAATAGCGTAAATGAGAATTATCAAAAGAGGTATTGGTACCCAAAAGACCTGACCCCAAAAAGTTAAAAACAAGAGTGATACAAAGACTATGAACAAGTTAATGGAATATAACACCCGTTTTAATAAGTTTTTCTTTTTGTCTATTTTATACCATAATACTCCGAATGGGATGAATAGTAACCATGCAAAAATCATATCAAGAATTTTATCAGGTCCAAAGCCGACATCGATAGCATAATGAGTGCCCCAAACAGCAGTTATCATTCCATATCCTAAAATTTGAATGAGTAAAATATGGTATGTTGATTTTCCAATCATAGAAATCACCCGTGAAATTCTACCTTCTGATTTTTGAGGTAGGAATTTCAGTGCTAGTAAGACCAAGAACGCTGAATAAGGAAAGATCAAGAAATGATAATCTCCTCTAAGAAGCGAAACACCATCAATTCTGATTCGAAAGGCAAAAAATTGATAAGCAATACAAAATGCTAGACTAATTGGAAATAAAATCCACATAAAAATATTCCGTTTGGATTTGAGGTTATGTCCAAATGAGAACCACATTCCTAGACCAATACCAGAAAGATAGAATAAAACACTGGTCATGAACAGAGTTACCAAATGTCCTTCTTCATATGAAGTTATTTCTCCAATGAAGAAGAATACAATTAATTGCATTGCTATCTCTACAACAAAACACATAATTAATGATAAAACGGGTTTCTTCGTAAAGGCTTTATATAGTAAAGGCATAAGTAGAATAGACTGGAAAATTACTGGAAGAAACCAATTTCCAGGACCCCAAAATGGTAGAAATCCTATGAATAAGTGTATAATTCCGTGTTGCGGATAATATTGTCCATTATACATTGCTGAGATATCAAACCCATACATAAATAATCCGATAAAAGTTGATACCCCATATAAAACGAGAAATGGGACAATATACCGTAAAATTTTACTTTTGAAATAACTCCAAGAATATAGTTGCTTTAATGAAACATCTCCTTTTTTTTGAAATGATTTACCCATATTGAAACCCATTAACACTAAAAATACAGGAATAGAGATTCTTTCCCATAAGGTAACACCCATCTCACTTTTTACCCCCCACGCTACCATATGATCGAAAATTACTAGAAAGATCATAGCTGCCTTTAAGAAATCTACTTGGAAAAAATATTCTTTACTTTCCTCCGAAATCTCTTTTTCATTTTCTACTAATACTAATTCAGTAGATTGCTTTTTATCTGTCATTTAAACCTAACTTTTTTATTTAAAGATTTTAATTTAAACTAATATCTTCTTATAAACATGACCAGAAATATAATTAAAAAGGAGTCCAATTTTTATTTATAATTATAATATAGATATAAATAAAATTCTATTTCAATAAGTAAAATTCCATTAATTTAGGGCAACAATCTGTTTGTTTACAAGTAGCTTCATAAAAAAAAAGTTATTGGGAAACACCACAAAATACGCAGTATTTTGCTTCAGGTTTAGCCGGTGCTCCACATTGTTTACATAAATTAGTATATCCTTCAGCTTTAAATTTAAGATGAGGTGAAGAAGTCTGAATAACTTCAATTTCGCTTAAATTTATTCCACATTTCGTGCAATATTTAGGATTTCCTTTGACTTTTAAGCCACAGGAAGGACATTTCATAAGAATTCTTGTGCCACACTCCTGGCAAAAATCCCATTTTTTCTCAAATAATCTTCCACATTTAGGACAAAACTTTACTTCTCCAGTTGTGTATTCTAAAATGGTGGGAATAGCTGATAACACAAATAATGCTCCGATAGGAATAATAGGAATCCAATATTCATTAGGAGTGAAAACTCTACCTAGTATAAGAGCAGTAAATAAAACGACTGCTAATAAAAATACTGTCCATGATGCAATAATCCCAATTTTAATTCTCCGTTCAGCTCTAAAATCCACTAATGTCGCTATAACTGACAAAACTAGAAGAATACCAATAGGAATAATTGGAATCCAAAAATCATTCGGTGGAAAAACATTTCCAACCACAAGAGCTATCATTACAATAGTAGTAATCGAGAAAATTATCCATAACCAAATTGTTCCGATACTAATTTTTTTCTTAATTCCATTCCAAGACATAGAACAACCTTTTATTATTTTATATAAAAAAATCTAGGATTAAAAAATAATATTTTCTTTTAGTATTAAATTAAATTGGAGTCCAATTTTTAATTTCTTTAAATTTATATTAAGTAATTAAAAAAAAAAAAATTAATGATTTATTTTCTTAAAGTATAATCTAAAACTGTACTTATAATTGCGAAGAGAAGGAATGTACCAATAGTAATATTCTGAATTAAATACTCCGTAGGTGGGAGAATTTTAAGGTATAGAATTGTAATAATGAAATCATATACTAAAAATGAAGTCCATATAGCCAGAGTCGTTGTTTTAAGTGGTTTTTTCAAAGCAAAATTTATGATTAGACCTGCACCCCCATAAATAAGAATAATGATAAGAGGGATTGGTACCCATACAATGAAGGGCGGATTTAACCAGACAAACATGGAATATACTATTACTGCTAAGACTAAGAAGAAATTAACATAGTATAACAATCGTCTTATTATATTCTTTTCTTGATCCATTTTATACCATAAAACGCCGAAAGATATGAATACGATCCAAGCATAAATTAAGTTTAATGCATCAAAAATCGTGAATCCAACATCTATAATATAATGAGTTCCCCATATTGCGGAGATCATCCCGTATCCTAACATCTGAGTAAGAAAAATGTGATATGTCGATTTTCCTATTAATGATATTGCACGTGAAAATTTGTTATCTGACTTCTGTGGTAATACCATCATTACTAATAGAAATATAACTGCTGAATATGGGAATATTAAGAAATGGTAATCTCCTCTGAGTAGTGGAACACCCCCAATCCTGAATTGAAATCCAAAGAATTGGTAATAAATCATATATATTAGACTAATTGGGAATAAAATCCAGATAAACAAATTTCGTCTTGAAAAAGGTTTACGATTAAATGAAAACCACAAACCTAATCCAATAGCAGATAGATAGAATGGAAAGCTTGTCATAAACAAACTAAGGATATACGATTCTTCCCAAGATGTAATTTGACCAAGAAAGAAAAATACTATTAATTGCATTATGATTTCGATAGCGAAACAAAGAATTAATGTTAGGACTGGTTTCTTTGTAAAAACCCAATAAACTAATGGAAATAATACGATGGATCCAAAAATTACGGGTATGAACCAATTCCCAGGACCCCAAAATGGTAAAATCCCAGTAAATAATTGTATAAATCCATGTTCTGGATAATATTGTCCACGATACATCGCTGTAATATCAAATTGATATAAAATTAGTCCTATTAATGTAGAAAAACCATATAAAACAAGAAATGGTACAATATACCTTAAAATCTTACTTTTAAAATAACTCCAAGAATACAATTCTTTTAACGTTGAGACTCCTTTTCTTTGAAAAGAAATACCCATATTAAATCCCATTATCACTAAAAATACGGGAATCGAGATTCTTTCCCATAAGGTTACCCCAATCTCACTTTTTACCCCCCACGATACCATATGATCAAATATCACTAAAATAATCATAGCTGCCTTTAAGAAATCTATTTGGAAAAAACTTTTCCCACTTTCTTCTAATTTCTCTTTTTCTGCTTCTACTAGAACTAATTCAGTAAATTGTTTTCTATTTTTCATATTAATTTTTCACTTTTTTTTTTAGATTTTTTTAAAATTTTTATTATAAATTTTTATTGGCATATTGAAATATAATAAAGATGGAGTCCAATTTTTATAACTAATGTATTGTGAAATGATGAGCTTTAGAAGTTAGATTTCTTTTAAATAAAACTGATTTACTTATAAGATTAATTCTCTTAGAGAAAAGTTTGATATCACCCACATATTATCTAAATTCATTAACTGGTTAGAAAATTCCTAAATTTTTATATAACTGTTAAACATATTATTTAGTTAAGCAGATTTAAAGAAAGAGTATTGAGACAATAAGAAAAGTGGATGCCGACAAAAATCAATCAATCTTAGAAAAACAACTAAAGACATTAGGTCAAAAGATTAGAATTGATATATTAAAGAAATTAAAATATGCTCAAATTCCACTATCATTTTCAAAGCTTCAGAAAGAAGTTTTAGGACATAATTTTTCTACTGTTAATTTATCTTTTCATTTAAAAATATTAAAAAAGAGTGATTTAATTTTAGCCTCTGATGAAGGATATTCTATTTCATTTTTAGGGGAACAAATAATCGAAAAGATTTTATCTATTGAACAAATTCTTAATAAGCAAAAGAAATCGCAAATGATTCGAACCTCAAAATATTCTAAAGAATTATTTGATATACGCAAAATTGAGGAATATCTTGTGAATGAGGGGGATTTAGAGCGTCATTTAGCTAAACAAATTGCCCATGAAGTAGAAGAACGTCTTTCTAAAACAAATATAGAATACATGACAGCACCATTAATGCGTGAATATATTAATGCTGTTTTACTTGAAAATGGTTTAGAAGAAGTTAGGCACAGGTTAACTCGATTAGGAACGCCTCCATTTGAAGTATTTAAATTATTCGATTCCAAAGAGAGAGAGTTTTCACCTGAAAATTTTATAAAAAGATTAGGATCTGACGTTTCTGAGCAATTTTTACTTTTAAATCTACTACCTAAAAATCTGGCTGATTTATACTTATCAGGGGAAATAGCTCTATTACATTTAAATTATTGGAGTTTAAGGCCATTAAGTTTGTATGTTAATACTAAAACAATAACAGATTATCTTTTTAAAAAAAATACCTTTAATCCCCAGAAAATTAAAAGTTGTACTGAATTAAATGATTTAAGTATTCATTTAATCGATCTTTTGTACCAATTAAGCTCTTTTTATTCTGAAGATTTACTTCTAGGAGATTTCAATACTCACTTTCTTTCTTGGTTTGATTTACCGAACATGAAATTATTCAATTTTAATACGTTAACATCTCAATTATTCAGGTTCAATACTTCATTTAATGATGGCAAATCCCACTTGTCATTAGGGTTTAATAATAATGGAAAAATACCAGAAAATCTTTCAATTTTATCTAAAATTGATGAAAAATTTTTTGATTCGTTGAAGGTTCAGTCTAGAGATTGTATGAGCCCCTTACTACTGTTAAATTTACCGAAAATTTCTTTAATAGATTCTGGATATGATCTTTTAAAAAGTTTTATAACAGATTATAATAAAGCGAATCTCTTTCTTTGCAATAAAAATAATGCTAAATTGTTGAATTCAACTATAATTCAAATTCCAAATCCTGAAGAGGATAAAATTATTTTAGACAAGATTTTAATAAATTTACACACGATATCAATAGAAGCAAAGAAAGATGACAATAAATTTTTAGAGCTACTACAAGAGAAATTGAAATCTATATTTGAATTGTTTACTTATAAAGAGAAATTGGTACGAAAAAAGCTCTATCCTCTTAAACAATGGAAATTCTTTATTTCAGAGATTTTAAATAAGAATTTTAAAGATGCATTTAGAGATTCTCTGAAATCTATTAGTTTTTTCGGTTTAAACGAGGCTATCCTTAACCATTGCGGAATTGAACTTGATAGAACAGAAAATAGCGAAAAGTTTGCTCTTAAAGTGTTATCTTTAATGAAAAAGGTAATTGAGGAAAGAAATAAACTTGATAATAATAATTTTATTCTAAGTCAACCCCATTACGATTCTTACCTAAAAGATTCATGGCATAATGGTTTGCTACATTTAAAACAAAATTTAAATCGATATTCCTCAAGAATAATTAGGACTGATTCAAATCTTTCCCTTAATAAAAGGATCGCATTATTTGAAAAATTTCAAAAAATTATCAACGGAGGGACTTTGTTTATAGAAAAACTAAATATAGATCAATTATCATTAAAAAGATTTTTACAAAGTCTTTTTGAATCCAAAATAGAGGTAATTTCTTTTAGGGAATGTTTTACTTGATAATGGAATAAAAAATTACCCTAAATATTTTATATATTATTCAGTCATCAGTTCAGAGAGAATAGCTTTTCTCATTGGAATTCCATAATAAGTCTGTTTAAAGTAAATTGCTTTTTTTGAAATATCAACATTAGGAGAAATTTCTGTAACTCGAGGTAGAGGATGTAATAATCTAAAATTATCTTTTGTATTTTCGAGATCATCTTCTCTAAAGATATAAAAATCTTTTAGTTTCTCATATTCTTCAATATCAACAAATCTTTCTTTTTGGATTCTTGTTATATAAAGAACATCCAATATGTTTAATATTTTCCTATATTTAGTAATTTCTTTATATTTAACTTGTTGTTGCTGTAAAAAATCTTTATCTCGGTTTCTCATTCTTAGGATTTCAGGGCTTACGAAATATATATTTACATCAAAATTAGACAATAGAATTGATAGTGAATGCACTGTCCTTCCATACTTAAGATCACCCATTATACCTATATTCAAACCATCTAATTCTCCAATTTCTTCAGTAATTGTTAATAAATCCAATAATGCTTGGGTGGGATGTTCCCCACTTCCAGATCCAGCATTAATAATAGGAATTTTCGCAAATTTTGAAGCCATTCTTGCTGCTCCTTCAAGTGAATGTCTCATGGCTATACAATCACTGTAGTTCTCTACAGTCCTTATCGTGTCTGCAATACTTTCACCCTTCTTTATAGAAGATACATCTTCAGAGTGGAATCCGATCACACTTCCTCCTAATCTATACATAGCAGATTCAAAACTAAGACGAGTGCGAGTAGACGGCTCGAAAAATAATGTAGCTAAGATTTTCCCTTGAAGAAGATTTGAATTCTTGATTTGAATCATTTCTTTGCCTTTCTTTAAAATATATTCAATATCTTCTCGATCAAATTGCTTTGCACTTATTATACCTTCGCTAAATTTATCTTTGAACATTCAAAATCTCATTCAATATGTTTTTATTAACATTATGTAAATAAGATTTAAATTATTTTTTATTATATTATGGTTATTCAAAAAGAACCAACAGAACTAATAAAATTTAAAATTTATGAATAATTACTAAATTTATTCTTAAAGCTAATGGTCACTGATAAATGAAGTACCCAAGAACTGTCAATCGTTATTGTCCAACTTGTAGAACACATAAAAAACATAATGTATCACTATATAAGAAAGGAAAAGAACGTATGATGAACCAAGGACGCAGAAGAGTTGAAAGGAAGAAGAAAGGCTATGGTAGTTTTCCAAAAGAGATATTTCACCGCAACGCTAAGTTAAATAAGAGATCTACACCGCTATTAGAATGTTCTGAGTGCGGTAAAAAACAATACGCTAAATCTTATAGAATCAAGCGTCTAGAATTACAAGAAATATAAAAAAGTGATTAAATATGACCAACAAAAAAGAAAAACAACTAATTCCACAAGCAAAAAGTAGGTTTTTACGTGTAAAGTGTTTAAACTGCGGAAACCAACAAATCATTTTTGGTTGTTCTGCAACAGATGTAGAATGTTTAGTTTGTGGAAAAACTTTACTCCAATCAACTGGAGGCAAAGCGCGTATTCTTACTAAAATTTTAGAAGTTCTTTCTTAAAATTCTGTTATAATATTACTTTCCTTGATATATATTCGTTTCAAAAAAAGCGAAAAAATATTGTAAATTAAAATTTAATTTAGTCTAGTCATTTTTTTCCTAAAATCTCTTCAGCAGGGAATGCTATCCCAATTGCGTAAAGCGCAGCTCCAAGAACAAAGGTTATCATACTTACTTCAATATAGCCAATTATGATCTTGTAAACTATAAAAGTCAACCATGGTATACCTCCTATAATTAAAAGTGCATACCATGCCCATTTTTCACCTTTTTCATAACCATAATGGGTAATTATTATAATCGAAAGACCGATTCCACACAACATTATACCAATCATTTTTTTAGTTATGATATATAACTCTGCAAATCTTGGGTCACTCACTAGATAATCATTGTAAGATATTCCAGTGTATGCCTCAAAATCACTTACGAACATTATTTCAGTCACGAATATCCAAAGCAGTGATAGAACAAGTGTATACATTCCCACGGTAAGCATCACTTTTAATCCAATTTTACTTGATACTTCTTCCATTTTTTTCTCCCTCTTTTTTAATGTTGCTTAAAGTTTTTTAAATTAATATACATAAATAAATTTATTAGGAATCGTGAAAATTAGTAAAAACTTATGGACAAAAACGTCTGTTCTAATAAAAAACTATAAATATCTAACTAATAAAATTTGAAATGATTTCCAATTTAGTTAATTTGATTATTGAACCCTATTTATTTACAAATTTCATCGTGAAACTGTTCTTTCACGTTAATTCCTCAATATCTCAGTAATATAAAAACAGTAATTATATTTAAAAATTATTCACGCCAAGTATGTTTACACTCAGTACATCTAAAAAAGTGAGTACTTGGCTCATCAGCACTCCTCATTTGTTTTTGCCAAGTCTCAGCTTCCTTATTACTACATTTTGGGCAATTCTTCTTTGTTTTAGGATGTACCGAAATTTTGTCTTCTTCAGAAATAATTAGCAAATTTTTTTCTAAAGCTTGCTTCTTTTTTTGAACATGACTCTCTATTTTAGAATTATCTGATAATATTTCTTTTTGATAGCCACATTTGCATGCTAAAAAGGAATTATCTTTATCTTTTCTTTTACGCAACAGGTTTGAACATTCAGGGCAAAATTCGACCATATTGATTTTACACTTTTTTTTTCTCTAAATATATCCTTTAAAAATAATAATATTTAAAAAATTTTATCTTATCGATAATTACATATAAAATTTTTAATTTTATTATATAACCAATTATTTAAAAATGAGATATATGCCGTTTAAAGAATTTATTACATTTTTAGGTACAAAAGATCTAAATAAAACTTCTAATTTCTATCGAAATATCCTAGGGTTGACACTATACAAAGATCAGAATACTTGTTTAATATTTAGTATTAATAACCAAAGTAAAATTGGATTTTGCGAGCATATGTCAGTTATTTATGATGATAAAAGCCCGATTATAACGTTGGTTACTGAGAATGTTGATAAATATTACAACAAATTAATGAAAGCAGGACTAATTATTGAAGAGAAACCTCAAATTAATCGTAAATTTAATATTTATCATTTTTTCTTCAAGGATCCTAATGGATACACCATTGAAATTCAAAAATTTCTCGATAAATAAATGATATAATGAAAAAAATAAGCTTTTTATGTTAAATTTAATTCCTTTTTAATTTTATATAGTTTTTGGTAATATTTGAAATTTAATTTATTCATATCTTGAACTATATCAGCATTAATTACTTTTTCTCCAGTAGATTGAAGCTCAAGATCTCCTATCACATTAATTAAATCATTCTCTTTAAAGTTAAAGTCATTAATGCTAATGAAATTAACAATTATCTCACCAGTTTTATCTTTTAAAATAATCTGATTATCATTAATTCTATTTTTTATATATCCAGTCACTTGGATTCTCTCATCATCAATAACAATATCTTTTATTATTCTTTGCTTTGCGTAGGGATTAGACATTTTTTTTTAAATATGAATGATTTAATTATTTACTTAATACAAAATTTAAAATTTAAGAGAGTATAAATAATTAATTTAAACCCTAATATTGGTATTATTAAAAGACTAATATCAAACATTATTAATAATAAGAATCAAACATTATTATCTTAATTATAATGGAATAAATTTACTGAAAGAATATGACTTTTACATTAAAATTAGAAAATAGTCGGATTTTGAAAGGAATTGTAGAAACTCTTGCGAGTATTATTGATGAAACTGAATTTCGAGTTACTCCTAAAGAGTTTACAATTTCAGCGATGGATCCCAGTAGAATATGTCTACTAAAACTATCAATTAAAAAGGAGAATTTTGATGAATATCAATGCGATAAAGAATCAAAAGTTGGGTTAAATTTAGATGATTTAGATAAGATTTTAAAGAGAAGCGCCGCAAATGATTCAGTAGAAATTGATTTTAATGAAACTGAACAGAAAATAAAAATGAAAATGCAACGAGAGGGTATGACGCGTACGCGAACTTTTAGCTTAGCTTTATTGGATATCGATATTGAAGAAATTCCAATGGATAATTTATTAAAAATTGAATATCCTTCAAAATGGGTTATCGAACCAGAGTTCTTAGTGGAAGCAATAAAAGATGCTGAAATATATTCTGAAATTCTTAATATGACAGCCGCAGAGGGAAAAGGATTAGTTTTCAGTTCAACAGGACAAATTGGTGAAATGGAATATGATTTAAGTGAAGATGATTTAATTGAGACTGATATTAACGGAACTAGTAGTGGAGCATACTCCTTAACATTTTTGAAAGCAATTTTAAAAATAGCATCTATTACTGAGAAGCTAGAGATATCATTAAAAACAGATCACCCACTAAAAATGATCTTTAATCTTCTTGAAGGTGGTGAATTAAGTTATTTCTTAGCACCTAGAGTAGAAGAAGCTGAATTTGAAGATGATGAAGATATGGATGAATTTTAATCAAATTCTTCTTTCTTTACTAATTATTAGTTTATTAATAGTTTAATTAAAATTATCAATAAATTAATTTACTCTTAATCTATTAAAGTTATTTCTCATCATGTCTTTTAGTTAATATATATTTGTATTTGAAATTAGAGAATTTTTGAGCAATGAGCGACATTTATGACCTAGTAAAACGATATCCTTGGCTTCCTTCTTTAAAGATATATTATTCTGATATAGCCTCAAAAAATCCTTTAGATTTCATTAATGAAATCTTTACATCTGACAAATCTGAGGATCTAAAACGTAGAGTTTTAACCATATTCAATGATGCTTTTAATAATATCGAACAATTAACGGAATATGAGCTCGACGAGATTAATATTTATGTTTATTTAATACTAAAAATTATCCTTTATATTTTAAACAACAAAATTATTTCTAATAGAATAGCAAATATATACTCCAAAACCACTTACAATGAATTAAATAAAGAAAATGAATATAATTTGTATTTTATTTACCAAGATTTAGATTTAGAAGTTAGGTATGAAGAACAACCAATTACTTATAAAAAATTAGTTGTAAAAGAACAACAAGAA
The DNA here is from genome assembly GCA_013375485.1 of Promethearchaeota archaeon. Taxonomy (GTDB): domain Archaea; phylum Asgardarchaeota; class Lokiarchaeia; order Sigyniarchaeales; family SOKP01; genus Loki-b32. The sequence continues at coordinate 13,818 of JABXKB010000044.1, forward strand.
ATTTTTAAAACAAATTTTAAGATTTCTTATTTAGATTATTTAAAACTTTCCTCTCATTTAAAGGATGAATATCGTAAATTAGTGAATAATGCCGTTCTACAAGGTTATGTATATATTAAACCAGAAAATATTAATAGATTGTTGCAAGAATATGTCCGCATTAAATTTTTAACTCAAAATAATGAAATCTCTACGGAATTAGACAAATTTAAAGAAAAGCTTTTTGAAATTCAAGAATTTAAAATATTATTTGACGCTTTAACAGCTATTTGGGAATCAAAAAAAGAAGTATTTGAATACACAATTGATATTACTTTTAAGGAAGGTAAGGATATATCAGAAACTTTCCCTCCTTGTGTAAAAGAAATACTCTCTAAAGCAGAAGAGGGACAGAATTTAATACATACTGAAAGATTGTTTATATTATGGTTCTTAAATTCACTTGAATATCCTGAGGATAAAATAATTAATGTATTTTCTACATTACCTGATTTTGATAGAGAAAAAACATCATACCAAGTTAAATATGCGATGAAAAAAGGGTATACTCCCTATTCATGCAAATCTTTAAAATCCTATAATTTATGTTTAGCAAAAGAGTATAATGATGAATTATGTTTAGAGGGTTATTTTTCAAGATTACAAGATGTACAAAAATATATTTCACATCCTCTTAAATATATAGAAATCAAACAATATCGTGATTCTAAGAAATTAAAAAAGGCAAAAAATCAAGCTCTAGATAAAGAATGAAATCCTACGATTACCTAAAACGCCGATTTAAGGAATATTATAAAAATAATAGAGAAAAGATCTCTTTAGTAAGTTTGTTTAATCAAAGAGAATTTGGCTTTATTCCATGGGATCAGCAAATAAGAATGATAAGACATATGGGTTTCGCAAATAGAGAAAATTTAATACAACATTTAATAAATAACGGACCCAGACATGTTTATTCGAGTGGATCTCTTTATAAAAATCCAGAAACCCAAGATATGAAGAATAAAGGTTACCAAGGTTGCGATTTAATTATCGATATTGATGTTGATCACTTTTATACTCCCTGTAAGGAGGATCATGATATATGGTATTGTAAAGAATGTGGAAAAAATGGAAAGGGAATGGTAGAAAAATGTCCAAAATGTGGGAAATTAAAACTGAAAAAACTAAATTGGATATGTGAAGAATGCTTAAATATTGCTAAAAAAGAGATAATTAAGTTAATTTATGATTTTTTAATACCTGATTTCAATATTGATATTGAAAAAATAAAAATTGCTTTTTCAGGGCATAGGGGATATCATTTGAAAATTGAAGATAATAACCTAAGAATATTATCAAGTGATGAACGTAGAGAAATAATCGATTATATTACAGGAGAAGGTATTTCTTTTGAAATATTAGGCTTGCGAAAAATGGGAGATAATATTTTTGGTTTTTCTACAGAAACAATTGGATGGGCTCTAAAAATCAATAGAAAAATCGAAGAAATATTAAAAAAGTCTAGCATCGAAATTGAGACTTTATTATCAGATAAAAGAACATTTAATTTAAATCAAAACTTTATAGAGAATTTTCTTAACTATAAAAATAATTTTCTTAATACAATTAAAGACAGCAATATGAATAATTGGACTCTTATAAGTTCCAATTTAAATACATGGTACAATTTCCTAGAGCCAATTGTTGAAGAAATTGGAATTGAAGTTGACGTACCAGTATCAATAGATATTCATAGACTTATTAGGTATCCGGGATCCTTACATGGCAAAACCGGATTTAAAGTTCAAGAACTGAATCCTAATGATCTTGACGATTATAATCCATTAGATGAACAAACCGAGAAATTAGATCCAATAGTATTTGTTAGTAAAGTACAAACTATTCAAAAATTAGAAATAATTGAATCTGATGTACCAGCAACAAAAATAAAAGGCGACACATTTGGACCATATAAATTAGGTGATAGAATAGTGGTTCCTCATCATATTGCAATTTTTTTATTATGTAAGGGAGTTGCTAAAGCTAATTAAATTAAAAAATTTAAACTTAAGAACACTGTTTAATATATTAAACTAAAAAATTCGATATTTATGGATTTACAAATAGATTATAAAAAACTATACCAACAATGGCTTGAGGAATTCCAACAAACCAATTTGACTGAGTTAAATCAAGAACTTTTTAGTTGTTACAAAAAAATTTTGAATTTTATCAAGGATTATAAAGAAGAAAATTCGAATGAACTTAAGGATAATATACTGAAGTCTTATAAAGATAATCTTAACTTCTTGTTTAATGATTTTTTAAAGCTTAGGGAAGAAAAAATTATAAATTCTGCCTTAGCACTTAAAGAAATTAATTTAAATAATGTTATTGAAGCAGAAAAGTTACTTTATCAAAATTTGGTAAGTGCAATCAAGGGATTTAAGAAAGTAAAAAAACTCTCACTTTTAGAAGGAGAAGACCAAATCAATCTTGAAGCTTTAATTGAATCAGAAATAATAACAAAAAAAAGGATTGTAGAGGATTCAATATTTAATAAAACAGATAAGACCATAGTTTCTGAATCTAATGAAGTAATTGATAAAGAAAAAATAGAATATATTCTCGTGAGATTTTTAAAAAAGACACCTCCTTTAGTAGGTATTGATCTTATTAATTACGGACCCTTTGAGAAAGAAGATATTGCTAATTTGCCTAAAAAAAACGCAAAAATACTTATATCTGAAAATTTTGTTGAGAAAATAGAAATTCCTTAACCTTATTTAAACTTCTTATCAAATTCTTCTTTAAAATAATCTAATCGATACTTTCCATATTTATCTATAGGAGAATACTTTGGAGGTCTTGGGTTTATTAACTTACCTCCACAATAACGACACTTTGATTCAGGATTCTGTAATCCATATCTATTACATTTCTCACACTTTTGAAGATATTTTGTCATTTCTTAATCTAAAATATTTTTAATTTAGTCCCTAATGAATTCAAATTGGCCATTGTGTTTATCTGATTTCTGTTCAATAATCTCTAAAGCATCAGATAAAATATTCTCTGCATCTAAATAATCCTTTGAAACAATTTCTAATCGATAAAAAGGAGCTGCAATATAATTTATATTAATCCTTCTAGTTTCTTTTTGCTTTATTACTTTCATAGCTTCTGTTAATGATTCCTTGATTTGGTTTATACCATCTTCTGAAGTAAATGAAAGTTTAACTTTACCAGATATGCTTACTGTTGAAATGCTTACATTTTCTTCAATAATTTTTAATAAATTTGTCTTAATTTCATCAGTCATCCCATCAAGGTTAGATAAAATTTCTTCACCATTTTCTTTAAAGTTTTCAATAGTCTCTTGATAGGAATCAAAAATTTCTAGAGCTGGAAAACCAATTAATTCATAAGCTTTATCAAGTGTTATATCAATTCCTTCTGTTTCTGTTAGAAATTGTAGCAAATTTTCATACTTTAGAGCATATTTCCATTCCTTTATTCGATTCTCTCTTTGAGCAGAATTAACTCTTCTTAATGATAAATCTACATGTCCTTTACTTAGGTCTACTCTTAATACTCGAAGAACTACTCTTTGACCAATTCGAACATAATTGCGAATATTTTTAATCCATCGAGAACTTATTTCTGAGATGTGTATCATACCTCTAGCATTCATTTCAGAATCCAAACCTTCAAAATCAATTAAATCAACGTATACATATTGATTTTGCACTTCTGTCACTTTAGCAACTACAAATTCACCTTCCCGAGGGAATTTTGATCTACTTTTTACCATTGTAATTATAAAACTATAGTTTATTATTTAACTTTTATAAATTCTTAATTTTAATTAAAGAACTATAATTTTTTATTTTTTTCATCTTTCAAATAAAAAAAGAATAAAAACAGTGATTGCAAAATTCCTAATTGGTTTATTCACAATAAGTGGGCTAAAAAGGCTGGAATCAAAAAAAATATTGCGAATATGGTAAATAGGACTTTAGATTATGGTTTTAATTGGACTATTTATCAACAAGATAATATAGAGATTGAGAATCATAATGATAGTATTATTTTTCAGCAACTTAAGTATTTTAATGAAAAAGACCAAAATAAGAAAGGCTACGTTAAAGCGCTTTACTTACATCATTTATTGGATTTTTTTAAAGAAACATACGTTAATATTTATGATATGGATTTAGTTTTTGAAAAATTTCTACAAGATAAGATTGTTGTTGAAATTATGGATTCTGATGGAAATAACACAAATTTTCAAGAAGAAATACAAGATATATTTCAACTATTAAGAGATAATAAAGAAGAATTATATGTTGATCTTAAAGGAGTACATTCATCAGAATTTGAAAAATAAGAAATAAGAAGAAGATTAAATATTTAGGGGGTAGATTCTTTTCTAAAGAAATTGAGAAACCCATTCTACATCTAATTCTCCTAACTTAGTCTTTGAAGGTATCCCATCTTCATTCCAACCCATCATCTTATAATACATTGTTATTGCATTTATAAGCTTATCTGGTTCAATTGCTGTATCTGCAAGCTCTCCTGATGTATGAGGTTGGAAAAATCTTTCAGGTAACCAGTCATCATTTTTAGAAAATCCCTCTCTTACATTAAAAACCCGTGCCATTGTAGTAATCCTCTCTCCTACTTTCATTAATTCCCAAGTTGAGGAGTACCACCCAGTTACTGCCCTTACAATCTCTGGTATATCAATATAATCCCAAGGTAAAAAGTAACAGATTAATAAAGCATTAGATATATTCTGCCAATTACTATAATATGATAAAAGACGAATCTTTTTTGCACTCAAATCATTCATCTCAATAGGTTCTAAAATCCCTATAGCACTATGCAATGCTATGGCTCTTTCACTTACAAAAGAAGTATCATGTATATTTGCCATATGTTCTGCTCCTGTTGGTGAAACTGTATAACCAACACCTAACCCTGGTTTTAATCGAGGTTCATGCATAGGAATCTCTTGACCTTTAACATGCATAGCAAACTTATCTGCCCCCTTCTTTATTTTTTCAGCTGCTCTTTTAACACCTTCTGCTAAAATATCCCCTAAACCTTCACGTTTAGCAATCATATCAACCATCTGGATCATAGCTTCAGCATTTCCAAAATTTAATTTTATCCCATTTGTGTCTTTATCCGTTAAAATTCCATTCTCATAGCATTCCATGGCAAATCCTATAGAAACTCCTGTTGAAATTGTATCTAATGAATATTTATTACAAAGCTCATTTGCTTTACAAACTGCTTTTATATCATCTACTCCACAATTTGAACCGAAAGCACCTATCGATTCATATTCAGGACCTCCATAGAGAGGATTTACATCCCAAGGATCTTTGATCTCTACAACTTTTTTACATCGAATTGAACACGCATAACAAGCATCCATTTTTAGCCCGATTTCTTCTTTCATAATACTAGGATCTAACATTTTCGCTCCAGTAAAATCACCATCTCTGAAATTTCTTGTGGGAAGATTTCCTGATTTAGCAAATTGCTCCATTATACCCCCTCCGGTACCACATTCAAAATAACCAGAAACAGCTTTATACGCCATTTCATTGAACTCCTTTATTTTTTCTCTTAATTTCTCTTTATTACTTACTTCAAGTTTTTTATGACCTCTAACAGCTATGGCTTTTAAATTCTTCGAACCCATTACAGCACCCATCCCACCACGACCAGCAGCATTTCTTAAATCATTAATAACACAAGCATAACGTACTAATCGTTCCCCTCCAGGTCCGATTTGTGCAACGCGGATCAAATTATCTCCTAACTCTTTTTGAATAATCTCTTGCGCTTCCCCAGTAATTTTTCCCCAAAGATGAGTTGCATCCTTGATTTCTGCTACTCCATCGTTTATCCATAAATAGACGGGACTTTTTGCTTTTCCTTCTACTATAATAGCATCAAATCCAGCATGTTTTAACTCAGCACCCCAATGGCCACCAACTTCGGCCTCACCAAATCCACCTGTTAAAGGGGATTTTGCTCCAACACTATTTCTACCTGTTCCGGGTATTGCAAATCCAGTCAAAGGACCAGTAGCAAAAATTAGTTTATTTTCAGGACTTAAAGGGTCAATACCAACTTCTAATTCCTTTAAAAGGTAATATGCTACGAAACCTTCTCCACCAATATATCTTCTGCAAAAAATCTCATTTAAATTTTCAATTGAGATTTTATTTTTTGTTAAATCTACTCTAAGAATATTACCAGTGTATCCATTTACCATATGAAACACATAATTTTTAAATAATTTTAATTGTTATTTAGTTAAATTGCATGTCATTTATATTTCTTATTTGAATCAAATCTCTTTTCTAGATTTGTAAATATAAATCTTGATTCCTCTGAAATGG
>JABXKB010000334.1 GCA_013375485.1 Promethearchaeota archaeon
TATGAAAAAACTAATAAAGATATTAAGAAACTAAATAACCGAATTGAAAAAACCGTAACTCAAAAAGAAATTAAGTCAATCGAAAGAGAAATCAAAAAGTTTTTGAAAAATATTAATGATATTATAAAAGAAAAAGACAAGGCTAAGGGAAATTTAAATAATCTATTTAAGGATGTTAAGGATGGATTGATTGAATTAAAAAAATTTAAGAACCGAACAGATTTTGAAGATTTAGTTAATAAAGTTCAACTATCTAAGGTAAAACCTGTTGACTTGACAAAAGAGCAATTTAATTCTCTATTTCTTTCTTTTAAATCAATAAAATATATGGCTCCTCCAACAGACACAGCAATTCCAGTAGGTGAATCAATTTTAGAGAATACGTTAATTAAAGAAATTGGATTACGAATTTCAGATAATCTTGATGATTTTGATATGCCTATTGACACTATTAAAAAAATAACTGACTTATTATATGATGAAAAAAAGAGAATTTTGTTAGAAGAAAAGAAAGAGACTCATGATGAAGCAATTGCTAATATTAAAATAGATTCAGAAGAGCTTATTAACTTAAGTTCTGAAATATTGGGAACTATTGATATTGTCGATGGAACTTCGGATTCCCAACAAGGAAAACAAACAATTATTGATCTTCTTACATTTTCTGATATCGACTCTATAGAAAGTTACCGTGATGTTTTTGACTTTTTCCTTGAAACTTATACAAAAGATGATGATTTTGTTGCAGGAGAAACAAGATCGCCTACAAGCGGAAAAGGGTTAGCATATGTTGTTGAAGCCGTTATGGCATATTCAAGAAATATTGAAGTGCCTAAACGTGCAAGAGATGTTTTGTCTAGATTTGTAAATAGAACACCGAAATTAAGAGATAGTGCAGATTGTGCTATAACAAAAGCAGTTCAATCAGTTAAGTGGAAGAATTATAATCTTGAAAGCTATGATAACGGCTTACCAAGAGGACCAATAAAACTCTTAGTTAATGTTTCAGGTCCTTTTGTGCATTTGATGTTTAAATCACAATCAAAAAATGCCTTAGCTGATGATGAGGAATTAATTAAAGAAATTAAATTTTGTCTTGAAGCAATAGGAAGAAGATTACGAGTATATCTCAATAGAAGAGCTAGCTTACATAAAAGTGAAAAAAGATCTAGTTTAATAGAGAAATATATCCCTATTTTCGCTAAAAGTGTGTATAATATAGCTTCTAGAGGGGAGAGTAAATATAAAGCAAAGGTGGCTATTAAAGAAATTGAAGATTTAATGAAGGGAGCAATAGGGAAAAAGCCAGTTCCTGTTATCGTCCAAGATTTAATATCCAAAATACCTGAACCCAAAGAAATTGAAATTATAAAAGAAGAACAAAAAGAAGAGGAGCTCCTTAAAGAAGAAATACATATTAAAAAAGAAATCATTATTAAAAAGCCGGAACCAAAAAAAGAAATGATTTCTAAAAAAACTCTACTTAACTGGACTGTAAAAGAACTCAAAGATTATTGTAAGGAACAAAACATTGAAATTCAATCAAAAACGAGGAAAACTGAAATTATTGAAAAAATTCTAGTGTCATTTACAACTGAGAGAGTTATAAAGAAACCAGAAAAAATTGAACCAATAGTGTCAGAAATCATAACAGAAAAACCCATGCCCTTAATACAATCTGTTAAGAAAACACCCAAGCCAACTACTACTCGAGCAGCACCTTCAAAATCAACTCAAATGACTCTACCTATTATTACTAAAGATAGGATAATTTCTGTATTATCAAATGAATGGCAAACTATAAAACATCTAATTTTTAAATTAAAAATTAAAGATATGATGGATGCTCGATACCTTCAATTGAAACTGAAAGAATTAGAGCGTAAGGGAGATTTGTTAGTTGAGATTAAGATGGGCAGAAAACATTGGAAATTGAAATGAGGTAAAAAAAATGGTGAAAAATCAAAATAATAATGTTTATAATTTACAAGCAGCAAAAGATTTATATTTAGAATATTTAGAGAAAGGAAAAGAGAAAAAAGATATCGATCTTCCACTAGATACCGTAAAAATTGATGATCTTAATAGAAAAGAGATGCTGGATCGGTTATATAGATTAGTTGATAATGTTCTTGAAAAAATTTATCATACTGGAAGACCCTCAATTGAATTACCTTCTAGATCAAGTGCAAATATCATTTGGGATGAAGAAAATGATTTATTATTACTCGGTAAACAAATTATGGAAAAGCAATTTCACACACTTACTAGCGTTGCAGATATTACCAGACTAATGAGAGTATTAGAGGTTGTCAATGAACTTCTTAATGAAGATATTCATGCAACAAAAAGGGAAATATTTTATACTGATGTTAATTTGTTTCAAGAACAAAAAAATAGTGATAAAAGCATTGAAGATGTTGCTACAATGTTATATACGACAAGAAATTCGACTCACATTGTAGCGGCTCCAAAAGGTACATGCGTAGGAAGATTAAGGATTCGTGATAGAAATGATATTATTGATTTGGAAGGATTGGGGAGTGGAGGGTGGACTATTTCACCGATGCTCGATAATATTGAAATAATTGAATCTGATGCAGAATTTATCTTAGTAATAGAGAAGGACGCGGCTATGATGCGCTTAGCAGAAGCTAGATTTTGGAGAAAATATCCTTGTATTTTATTAACAGCTCAGGGTGTTGGAAATGTCGCAGTACGTATGTTTTTGAAAAGATTAAGTAAAGAATTAAATATTCCAATATTTAGCTTAGTTGATAGTGATCCTTATGGTCATTACATTCACTCAGTATATTTGAGAGGCTCTAAGAGGTTAAGTTATGAATCACCTTTTCTTGCTACACCAAACATTAAATTACTCGGAGTTTTGACAAGAGATTTAGATAAGTATAAAATTCCTCAAGAGGTTCGGATAAAGATGAATAAACAAGACGAGAAACGCACTAAGGATTTATTAAATGAAGATTTCGTAAAAAAAAATAAAGCTTGGGAAACAGATCTTAAATTAGCTCTTAAACTCAAAATAAAAGCAGAAATACAAGCATTTGCCTCTCATGGGTTTAAATTTTTAACTGATAAATACCTACCTGAGAAGCTTACAACAGGTGATTGGATATAAGAATCTTTAAAAAGAAGGATGGGGGAGTAGTACAATTAATCGGTAAAGAAGAAATGAAGGAATGGCCGATTGAACTACCTTTACTTTTCATCGAATATATAAGAAATAAGCAATTAGACAGCTATGGGAGTGCTAAAAAGGAAGTTGAGAAATATCTCGATGAAATTATGGGAGATGTAGCAATCCCTAGATTAGTAAGTGTTTTGGAAGGAGATGATAATGAAAAAATCATATTAGCTCTAACTAGCATTGAAGAAATTTCAAGAAAAGATGTAGATATGGCGAAACCAATCAAAAAATATCTAACTGATCTTTTAAAGAAAAACAATAAACAAATAGTAAAATTAGCCCAAGCTATTTCAAAAAATTTTGCTAATGCGGAAAGAAAAAAAGATTTAGCGCAGAAAAGAAAAATTATGCGTGAAAAAGAAAAATCTTTTTTAGAAGGCAAAATTAGTGGAGAGGAATACGCTAAAGCAAGAAAGGAATATTTAACATTAAAAGAGTAATGATGGATCTCATGAATTGGGAGAATGAGATAGAAAATTTTCATAATTTTATTTTAGACAATAATATAATAGGATTATTTAAAGAACCAATAAAACTGAAATCCGGTAGATTATCTTACTGGTATGTAAATTGGAGGAATATTGCTTCCGATGTTTTCCTACTTGATCAATTAACCAATTACGTATTATCATTTATTAAACACCTAGGTTTAAGACCTAAATGTTTTTATGGTGTTCCAGAAGGAGCAACAAAATTAGGCATAATTTCTCAATATAAATGGGCAAAAAAACAACAGAATTATGGTTCGGGAAGCTATCCTCTTTCCATGGGCAGAGGTAAAAAAAAGGAACATGGAGATCCTAAAGATAAATTTTTTATTGGAATTCCAAATGGTGAAACTGTTATTTTAGAGGATGTTACAACTACAGGAGGATCTCTAATCAATACAATTAAAAAACTCAAGGAATTAAATGTGAATATCATTGCCGCTATAGGGTTGACAAATAGAAACGAATTAAGAGATGATGGAAAAAGTGTAAAAGATATCATCTTAGAATATAATGTTCATTATTATGCAATGAGCAATGCAATTGAATTATTACCAAAAATAGAAATACATAAGGATATTGCAAAACACATTGAAGAATACTTCAAGAAATACGGAACACAACGGATACAACTCTAATTTTTATAATTTGAAATTAATTCTTTTTAATTGTAATAAAATTAAAAGAATTCTCTCCATGTTTTAATTAGATAATATAAATAACCATAGAGTAATTTCTCAGAATTAGTTAATAACCTTTCATCATCTAAAGATAACTCAGCCATAGATAGTTTTAATAGTTTTAATAACCGACTATCAATGATATTTGAAGTATATGAATTATATCTATCTAAATCAATTTTTGGTTTATTTTTATTATCTACTTCATTTTCCATAAATCTTTTAAATTCTTTTATTTTATTCAAAAAATAATTATTTGTTCTTTTAGTTAGCTTTGGATCATCTCTCTCACTTATAGCATATCTTTGAACATCAATATTATCACATTTATCTTTTAGAGCTACTTTTAAAATACCTTTTTCAATAAAGGGAATTACAGAAAACAACTTTAATTTATATTTCTTACCTTTCTCAAAAATACCAAAAGATTCTCCTAATAAAGAAAAACCCTTAAAATCCTTGATACACTCAGTTATAATTTCTTCATTTTGAAAAATAAAATTAATCCTACTCAATGAATTAGATAAGCGTTCTTCGATTATTTCCAATGACGAATACACCAGATTTAATAAATTAATAAATCTTTATATACTATACA
>JABXKB010000045.1 GCA_013375485.1 Promethearchaeota archaeon
AAATAATAATGAAATTTTCAAGATTGAAAGAAAAATCGAAATCGTTAAAATTAATCTCAATAAAATTTATGAACAATTGAATAAATGGTCTGAAAAATCGCAAGAAAATCATTCAAAGATGCTACAGGAGTTTCAAAATGTTGACAAATTAAAAGAAGACAAGAGAAAGTTAGAAGAAGAATTAATTGACAATAAAAAAACAGCAGACAAATTTCATGAGCAATATTTAATGCTAATGAATCAAAGAAAGAAGACCTATAAAGGGAAAAGACCCTATAACTCTGGTAAAAAACCAGGAGCAAAATTCAATCAAGTTAATAAAAAACATGAAATGATTGAAAAGATTAAACAAAACAAATTAGCTACAGCACTAGAAAAACAAAAAGCGGGAAAAAAATTAAACTTATTCGAAGCTAGACTAATTCTTGAGAAGTCTAAAGACTAGTTCTTTTTCTTTACTTACATGTTATTTAAATTTACTTACAACCGCAGTTTTTCTTACTTTTCAAATATAATTCTAAAAGTTTTATTAAAATTTAAGAGAACTAAATAAGGTTTAATAAAATTGTAGATTTATTATTTTAATAACGCTTAAAATTAATGGAAAGGATTGATAAATTTGAATAAAAAAATTGCTGAAATCCGAAATCTCTTATTAGAACATCATGATTGGTTCCAAAAATCAATACCTCTAATTGCTTCTGAAAACGTCACCAGCCCTGCTGTAGACGAAGTATGTGCTTCCGATTTCTCACATCGATATGCAGAAGGATGGAGCGGGCAAAGAGTCTATGCAGGATGCAAATATATAGATCAAATCGAAGATATTTGCATGGAACTTACAAAAGAATATTTTAATTGTATTCATGCTGATGTAAGACCTGTGTCGGGAGTTGTAGCGAATTTAGTTATGTATAATGCATTTACTTCGGATAATAATGGTAGAATGTGTTGTATGTCTATTGTTCGGGGTGGTCATATCTCACATGGCCCCAGATTTGCCAAAAGTGGGAGAGAAATATTCGGTACAGCTGGAACAACAAGAGGAATAAATGTTGAGTATTTAGCATTTGATAATGATGAAATGAATCTTGACATTGACGCATCTGCTAAAATTATTAGAGAATTTAAACCTGAATTGGTTTTATTTGGTGGTTCAGTATTTTTATTTCCACACCCAGTTAAAGAGCTTGGTGATGTTGCAAAAGAAGTTGGTGCAAATATTGGATATGATGCGGCACATGTAAGTGGTTTAATTGGTTCTGGATACTTCCAAGATCCTTTAAGAGAAGGAGCAGACGTTATGACCATGAGTACGCATAAAACACTTCCAGGACCTCAACATGGTGCTTTAGTTTCAAATAGGGAGGATTTGATCGAGACTCTGAGATCTTGTGCTTTTCCAGCCTTGTTATCTAACCACCATTTGCATAATGTTGCTGGATTGGCAGTGGCTTTAGCAGAAATGCTAGAATTTGGAAAGGAATACCATAAAAAAGTTATTGAAAATGCAAAAGCTCTTGGACAAGCTTTATCAGATCTAGGAATGAAAGTATTGATGGAACATAAAGGTTTTACAGAATCTCATCAAATCGCAGTTGATATAACAAACTTTGAGAAAACTATAGGATTAGGTGGAGACATTGAGAAATTACTAGAAGAAGCAAACATTATCCTTAACCGTAATCTCTTACCCTATGATATCGCACAGGGCAGACATTATCAAAATCCAGGAGGTTTGAGAATGGGAACCTCTGAAATTACTCGGCTTGGAATGGGTAAAAGTGAAATGGTTGATATCGCTGAATTTTTCAAAAAATTGCTAATTGATAAGAAGGACCCTAAAAAAATAAAAAATGAAGTAATAGATTTTCGAAAAGATTTCCAAGAAATAAAGTATTGCTTTCAGTCTCCAAGTAAAGCTTATGAATATTTGAAGTTTTATTAATAATATTTACTCTTATTTTTTCTATAGAATAATAAAACTTATCTTAGACGATTCATTTAAGAGTTATTATAATTTTGAATTAATGAAAGTCATGAGTCTAGAAATTCTTGAAAAAAATGATAGGAAACTAGTTTTTGTGGTAGAAGGGATTTCTATTGAAATGGCAAACGCGCTTCGTAGAATTATCCTTTCTGAAATCCCAGTAATGGCTGTTGATGAAGTTATTATTTTAAAGAACGATTCACCGTTATACGATGAAATAATTTCGCACAGGTTAGGTTTAATTCCTTTAACAACTGATTTAAATGTATATAAACTTCCACGAGAATGCGAATGCGGAGGATTTGGGTGTCCACTTTGCCAAGTTTCTTTAACATGTGAAGTTACTAACACATCAAATGCTCCAATGGAGATTTATTCAGGTAATTTAAATTCTAACGATCCTCAAATAATCCCTGTTAACCCTAATATTCCATTGGTTAAAATTGATAAGAATGATAAAGTGATAATTGAAGCTTATGCGGTATTAGGTTTGGCAAAGGATCACGTCAAATACCAAGCTATTTCAAATATTTTGTATAGATTTTATCCTCAAATCGATTTTGACAATAGTAAATGTGCTAAATGTCTAGATAAATGTATAGTGTCTCGTTTATGTCCTGAAAAATTATATGATTTTTCAAATAAAAAAACTCCAATTTTAGGAGAAGATTATTGGAAAACATGTACTTTATGTAATTCTTGTCAAAATGATTGTCCAGAGGAGGCTATAAAAGTAGGGTGGAAAGACGCTACTTACATTTTTTCAATTGAGAGTGATGGGGTTCTTTCTTTTGACGTTATCATAAAGAAAACTTTTGAGATTTTCTTGGAGAAAATAGATGAATTCATTGAAAAACTTGAAGAAGTAGAGATAGAATCGTAAATTATCATAAAATTATTAAAATATTAAAAATTTCAGATATCAGATTTATTGGTGGTTGTAAGTCATGTCTCATAAAATTACTGGTCCAAGTAATTATTACATTAGAAAGCTAATAAGAAATTTATGGAAAACAAAGATAAATATCTGGAAAAAAGTTTCAAAAAAGTTAAGTGGACCAAGAAGAAATCGAGTTAAAGCAAATTTATACCGTATTAACAAGAAAACAAGCAAAGATGAAGTTATCATTATTCCTGGAAAAGTTTTAGGTATGGGAGAATTGGATCATACTCTAACAATTGCGTGTTTAGAGTATTCAAAATCCGCAAAAAAGAAAATTGAATCATCTGGGAGTAAATTGATGACAATTGAAGAATTAATAGAACAGAACCCAAAGGGGAGCGGAGTTAAGGTTTTTTATTGAAATTTTAAAAATCTTACAAGAAGTGAAAATCTTATGGTTATTGAATATCAATTATATGATGCATCCAATAAAATTTTAGGACGATTCTGTAGTCAAATTGCTAAAAGGGTTTTATTAGGTGAGTATATAGTAATAATCAATGCGAAAAATGCAATTATTAGCGGAACTAAAAGAGATATTCATGAAAAATATTTAACAAGATTAAATATTTCAACAGCAACAAATCCGCGTAGAGGTCCATTTCATGAAAGAAGACCAGATACTTTTATGAGAAGAGTTGTGAAACAAATGTTACCAAGAAAGAAACTACGAGGAAAGGAAGCTCTTAAAAGAGTAAATGTCTATATATCAGATATTCCAGAACGATTTAAGAGTAAGTATCAAATATTAGTACCCAATGAAATCAGTAAAGCAGATAAAAATCGGCTTTCGTATTACAACAAATATATTACCTTAGAAAATTTATGTCAACGTATAGGTTGGAAAAAAACTGAGATTGAGGCTTATTAAATGTCAATGAAAGTAATTCAAGCATCTGGAAAAAGGAAATCGGCAATAGCAAGAGCCGTGTTAAGGCATCCCGCCAAAGGCCAGATAAAGATTAATAATATTCCTTTAAAATTATATGAACCCGAAATTGCCCGATTAAGGATTCAAGAAGTACTTGAGATAATAAATCATCCAAAAATAGAGAAATGCGATATCAATGTCAGTGTTAAAGGTGGTGGGATAATGGGGAGAGCCGATGCCGTACGAATGGCAATTGCTAAATCTATTAATAAATTAATTGGAACAAAAACAATTGAAAAAAATTTTAGAGAATATGATGATTCTCTTTTGAGTGGAGATTCGAGACGGACAGAACCCAAAAAATTTGGCGGAAAAAAGGCAAGGTCTCGAAGACAAAAAAGTTTCAGATAACGTTTCTAAAAAATCAAATATTTTCTATTTGAGCTCCTAATTCTTTTAAATCCTCGAAAAAAGAAGGATAAGAATCATTTACAATTTCACTACTTAAAATATGAGAATTTGAATCCGCATATAAAGCAGCAATGCTACAGGCCATAGCGATTCGATGATCATTATTATGATCAATCCTTATTCCATTTAGTTTATCACAATGAAATATTGTTAATTTATCATCCTCTTCAATAACTTTAACGCCCATCTTACGTAATTCTCTAGCCATAATAGAAATTCTGTCAGTTTCTTTTAATCTTAGATGAGAAGCATTATAGAGAATAGTTTTTCCTTTTGCAAAAGCTCCAATAACCGATAAAACTGGAAACAAATCAGGAATATTTGTGCAATCAATTTCTTTCCCTTTAAGAGGGAGATTTTTAAAATCTCCGTTTATTATTACTCGGTGTTTTTCTTCTTCAATTTTTATATTAGCTCCCATTTTTGTTAAAATATCAATTATTTTTTTATCTCCTTGAGAATTCTTAATACTTAAGTTATTAACAATTATGGAAGATGGTTTTTTTGATAACACAGCCGCTGTTAAAATAAATGCTGCAGATGAAAAATCGCCTGGAATAGTATATGACTGAGATCTATAAGTTTGATCATTTGTTATGTAAAATTTCCCAATTTCAAAATTAGCTTGAATATTAATTCCGAATGCTTCTAATACATTTAAAGTTATATCAACAAAAGGTTTAGAGACTAGTGGGGTTGTGAGAGCGATTTCAATATAATCCTTGTTCTCACATTTTAATTGAGGGCATAAAATTAACAATGCAGTTATAAATTGTGAACTTTTATCACCCTGAATCTTAATTTTATTACACAAAACTTTCTTACGTTTGATTTTAAGCTTAGTACTCGATAACTTGAAATCAGCTCCTAATTGTTTGAGTGCTTCGAGGAGGGGAAGAATTGGTCGGTTAAGTTTAAAAAACTCTCCCTTTAATATAAGTCTATCTTCGAACAATAAACTTAAAGCACTAAAAATTCTTATAGTTGTTCCAGAGTTTTTGCAATCTAGAACTTTTTTATAGGACCTGAAAGAATCTTTGCCAGTTTTAACAATATATGTATTATCAGTTTTTTTTAGGATTTTAACTCCAAGGGATCTTAACACATTCAATGTAATTTCAACATCTCCGCTTGTTAATGGATTTTTAATTATTGAAATACCATCAGCAAGACTGGCGGCTATAAATGCTCTATGGGAATAACTTTTAGATCCTGGTGCTATAATTTCTCCATTTAAACTATTTGTTATTGGATAAATTTTAAGATTCATTATTAAATAAATAGAAAGTTATAGATATAATATTAATTAAATAATCTTGTAGTACAATTATATTATATATCCTCAAAAGAAGTGAAAGTTGTGGATAATTCATTTGGTACTATCTTTAGAATAACTTCATTTGGAGAAAGTCATGGTGATGTACTAGGAATTATATTAGATGGTGTGCCAGCAGGATTAAATTTTGATTTAGAAGTTATCCAGGATGAACTTGATAAAAGAAGACCGGGTCAATCATATTTAACGACAACACGTTTTGAGAAGGATAGGGCTAAAATATTATCTGGTGTTTTCAATAATAAAACAACGGGAGCACCTATTTGTTTGATAATTGAAAATAAAGATATTAATTCATCATTTTATGAAAAACAAAAAGACTTCTTACGACCTTCTCATATAGATTATTCTGCTTTTAAAAAATATGGAGGATATTCTGATTATCGAGGTTCTGGAAGGTTTTCCGGGAGAATAACAGCAGGATTTGTTATGGCTGGTGCTATTGCAAAACAAATATTAAAAAAATATGGTATAATAATATTTGCTTACACTAATAGTATAGGAAATATTATAGATGATGAGAAGCCTCCAATAAATGATTTAGAGAAACTAATTGAGATAAGAGAGAAGTCTCTTGTAAGATCAATTAATCAAAAAAAATCAAAAACAATGGAACAATTAATTGAAGGTGTTAAAATTCAAAAGGATTCTATTGGAGGGACGATAAAATGTATTATTTCAAATTTTCCTGCTGGTAAAGGAGGACCGATTTTCAATAGTATCGAATCAAATATAAGTAGAGCAATGTTTGCGATTCCAGCAATAAAAGGTATAGAATTTGGAGTTGGTTTTAAAGCATCTAAAATGAAAGGTTCTGAACATAATGATCCATGGATTGTGAAAGATGGGATAGTTCAGACAATAAAAAATGATGCTGGGGGAATAATAGGGGGAATTTCTACTGGAATGCCGATTGAATTTACAGTGGTTGTTAAACCTACTTCTTCTATTGGAGTTCCCCAAAAAACTGTACATATTAAGACAATGGAAAATGTAGAAATTGAATTTTCCGGTCGTCATGATCCATGTATAGTACCACGAATAGTAACAGTCGTAGAAGCTATGACAGCAAACGTTTTGTTAGACTCTTTATTAATTGATGGTTCCATACCTAGGATTTTTAAAGAATAAATTAGAGTAAATGCTTTAATAATGAATATCTTTTTATCAATAACTTCAAATAAAAAAATATAAATTATCAATAATATTTAGAGTATAACAAAAATCAAATTATCATGCCCTCATCAGAACAAGAAAAATTCATAGAAGAAGTTGCGAACTTAATAGATAAATGGTCTTTTGAACAGTGTGCTTATTGTAATGATGGAACATTGGTTTCAATTGATGGAATGCTTGATTTTAAATGTAGTAAATGTGGAAAAACTATGAATCCAATTGAATACTTGGGAGAAATCGCCAAAATAGTTTTTAATTATAGAGAAAATCAAACAAATCCTAAAAAACTTCACAATATTAATTAGTAAACTCTTAATTAATCTGAAAAATTTTGCTTTTTAAATACATTCTTTATAATCAATTAAATTTATTTCTTAAATATTAATAATGAAATTGCCAATTACAGCGGTTTTGATTGGAGCGGGGCGGAGGGGATTACAAAGCTATGGAACTTACGCTATTAAAAACAAAAAGAATTTAAAATTTATTGCTGTAGCCGAACCAATTAAAACAAGACGTGAAAAATTCGCTAATTTACATAGGATTCCTTTAAATAGATGTTATAAAAACTGGGAGGCTTTACTTTCAGAGGATAAATTTGCAGACGTTGCTTTTATATGTACTCAAGACCAAATGCACACAGAACCTACATTATTAGCTTTAGAAAAAGGATATAATGTGCTTCTAGAAAAACCCATGGCCCATACTCTAGATAATTGTATTAAAATCGTGAAAAAAGTAGAAGAAACTGGAAGAATTTTGGGTGTAAGCCATGTTTTAAGATATACTGGTTTTTTCTCAATGATATATAAAATAATCCAAAAAGGACTACTTGGAGATATCGTTAATATTTCTCATAGAGAAAATGTTATGTGGTATCATTATGCTCACAGTTTTATAAGAGGTCCATGGTCAAATGTAGAAAAATCTTCTCCAATGATTTTAACAAAATGTTGTCATGATCTTGATTTACTTTTTTATATAACCGGCTCACGTCCAAAGAAAATAAGCTCTTTTGGAAACCTGTACCATTTCAAGTCAGAAAACGCACCAAAAGGAGCACCAGAATATTGTTTAGATGGATGTCCAGCTAAAACAAAATGCTTATATTATGCTCCAAGAATATATATTGATATCGTCCCACAAATTCAATTTATGGAAAAAAGTGATAATAAGTTTTTAAAGATATTAGGATGGTTAAGAAAGAACCATGTGAATTTCTTAACATATCTTTCAAAGATGGTACCTCTATTAAAAGAATTAAGGTATTATAAAGATTTTCCAATTTATTATTTGTATGCAGGTCAAAAAGAAGACTACTCTGACATGGCAAAAGCTAAAATTTTGAAAAAGAGTCCATATGGTAGATGTGTTTATCATTGTGATAATGATGTAGTTGACCATCAAATAGTAAATATTGAATTTGAAAATGGAGTTACAGCTAATTTAACTATGCATGGTTTCAGTGAACGTGAAGGTCGGACATTAAGAATTGATGGAACAAAAGCAACTTTGATTGGAGAGTTTCATATTAGTGGGGAGAAAATCATATTTTATGATCACTTTTCTGGAAAAGAAACACTTATTTATGCGAAAAAATTAACACGTGAATCCGGTGAGCATGGTGTTGGAGATTTTGAACTAGTAGATAACTATATTGAATCACTCATTAGTAAAGAAAAAACTCAACCCTTAACAAATGCACGGGAGACTGTTGAGAGCCACTTAATGGCTTTTGCTGCTAATGAATCGCGTTTAAAAGGAATTGTTGTTGATATGGATGAATTTCGTAAAAAAGCTTATAAATCAGGATGATATTATCAAAAAGAAATTATGTTTGAATAGAAAAATTTTAGTTAATTTTATTATAATTGATATCATAAAATAGCTTATATTTAAAACCAAAATTTGGATAATTTGAATAGAATGGATAAAAAAATAGACACTTCAGAACAATTTATTGAATTTTATAAGAAAAAAGGGGATTATTTGGTAACTCTTTCGGAAAATCATTTTAAGAACATAGAATATCGTAAATGCCTTGAATTATTAAATCAAGCTTATGGAATGTATATGAAGGGGAGTTATACTGAACTTGCTGAAAAGACAAAGCAAAAATTCTTAGAAATTAAAGAGAAATATTTTCCAAAGTGAGATTTTTAATCAAATTCTAAGTTTTGTCTAATCTTTTTTCAATATCTTCAATATGAGAACCTTTCCAATATATTTTTTTACATTGACGATTTGTGCATTGATAAAACTCATTATAATTATTATATGTGTCTTTTAAAACAAGATCTTTTATAGAAGATTTAGACATAACTCTGTTTAAAGGTGAATTACAAATTGAGCATCGTGCGTTT
The DNA here is from genome assembly GCA_013375485.1 of Promethearchaeota archaeon. Taxonomy (GTDB): domain Archaea; phylum Asgardarchaeota; class Lokiarchaeia; order Sigyniarchaeales; family SOKP01; genus Loki-b32. Next base: position 9,151 of record JABXKB010000045.1, read on the forward strand.
TTAATATTAAATTTAAAATTCAACCCAAATTCCTTATTAAGTTGATGAAGGTAATTGTATATTCCTTCTCCTATAAGGAAGATACTTTTATCTTTATAGTTCTTATACAATGGATAGTCCTTAGTAATAATAATCCTTTCATTTTTATTGGCATAGTCTATTAATTTTTCATCAGGAACAGGATCTATCTCAAAGTATTCTGTTAAATCATTTGCATAGATTGTATCAAATCCAAAAATTCTAAGGAATCGTGCTAATTTGCCTAACATTGAATCTACTAAAAATTTCATATTGAAGCTTTTATTAAATATATTTAGATTAAATATATTTAATTCCGTATTACAAAAATAAATTTGGTATGTATAAAAGTATATTTAACGACAGCAAGATTATAATGATCATAATTGGAATTTAATCAAAAAAAAATAATAAGAGTTTAAATGGAAGCTAAAGAATTAATGGAAAAAGCAGTAAGATTCCATGGACATATCTGTCCTGGTTTAGCAATTGGTGTATTAGCTGCTAAATATGTGTTAGAGCAAGGGTATGATTATTCTCCTAATGAAGAATTAGTAGCCATTGTTGAAAATGATAACTGCAGTGTTGATGCTCTACAAGCAATATTAGGAACAACATTCGGCAAGGGAAATCTTATACACCAAGATTATGGTAAGAATAATTTCACTTTTTATGATAGAAGAACAGAAAAGGGCGTAAAACTATCTATAAAAATTAGTAAATCTAGTGATAAAAAGTTAACAAGAGATGAAAAAATTCAATTTTTATTAAATTCAAAGCCAGAAGGTATATTTAATATCTATGAAATTGATTTTACTCCTCCAGGATTAGCTCAAATTGAAGAATCTGTACCTTGCGAGATATGTGGAGAACTTACTATGAATAGTCGACTCATGACTTATAATAATTCTGAAATGTGTATTCCTTGTTATAAGAAGATGAGAAAATAGGAGGAGAATAAAAATTAATTCTTTAAATTTATTTTTATGAATTAAACTTTACATTACATATTAACTTGTTAGTTTATCTTTTAAATTTCTTAATATTATGATGTTTATGAAAGATTATGGTTGATAAAAACGCTAAAATAATGGATGGTGCAGGTCCCTTTTTTTTTGAAGGAAATAAAATTGGTATTTTGATATTACATGGGGGCGGGGGAGGAAGTTGTGCTGATTTAAAACGTCTAGCAGAAGATTTACATAAGAAAGGTGGATATACTATTAGCGTTCCCTTACTCCCGGGGTTTGGAACTAAACCTGAAGATTTAAAAAATGTAACTATTGAAGAATGGAAATCTGCTTTAGATGAAGAAACGACTATATTAATGGATATATGTGATAAGATTATTGTAGGGGGCCATTCTATGGGGGGAATTTTAACTATAATTTTGGCAGCAAATTATACTTTGGATGCTATTTTTACTATTAGCGCTCCAATAGGCATTCAGACATTTCTATTTCATCTGGTTCCTCTTTTTGAAATTTTTAAAAAGTACCATGCGATAAATTCAGAACAATTAAAAAAGGAAACAAGTGGAAAATGGATTGGTTATAATAAGATTCCCTTAAATATTGCAAAAAAAATAAAGAAATTAATGAAAGATATGAAGAAATCTTTGCACATGGTAAATTGCCCAACTTTATTATTTCAAGGGCGTTTAGATTCTGAAATTAAAAAAAAAAGTATGGATTACATCTTCAGTAATATCGCTACAAATTATAAGAAGAAAATTTGGTTAGAGCAGAATTCTCATCCAATATTAAACAGTCCAGATCATAATCAAATCGTTTTAGAAACTTTTAATTTCATTAATGACATTTGTCCTTAAATTATTTATTTATTATTAAATTACTAAAAATATCGAAGAGTAGATTAAATAACACATTTAAATTAAGTTAAATAGAAGAGGAAAAACTTATGATAAAGAGTATAGAAAAGGGACATACTTTATTGGTTAAAGGTCCAGCAAGAATTACTTTATTAGAAGGGAAAATTGATGTTTTTGGTAAAATTTATCTCCCAGAAAAAGAAAAGTCATCCTCAAAAACTAACGAAGATAATTTTTTAATAATCCCTGATGCCCAAGTTTACCCTCTATTTTCAATAGATAAATCAACATTAGAAGTATATACTAATTTTGAAGAAAATCTTAAAGAAATTGAAAAAAATTCAATCTCTCCCAAATGGATTGAAATTAAAGATTTGATTATTAAAGAAATGACCCAAAATGCTAATAAATCTTTAAAAATAATGGTTTTAGGAATAAGTAGTGGAAAAACCACATTTATCAAATATCTAGCAAATAATTTTCTTAAAGCAAGACTAAAAGGGGGATATCTGGATTCTGATTTAGGGCAACAAATTATATATATTCCCACGACGATTAATATTGGCACAATTAATGATAATATCGTTTCAAGTGAAGATATCAATTCTGAAAAAACTGTATTTATCGGAGCAACTTTTCCTAAAGGAAATAATAAATTTATTGTTTCTCTTTCATGTAGGGATTTAATTTCTGATTATTTTAAACAGCATAAAGATAATAATTTTGTATTAATTGATACAGATGGATGGATAAAAACGGAAGCGGGAATTCTATATAAAAATTTCTTTATTAAAACAGTAGATCCAGATATTTTAATTGTATTTCATGACGAAACAATTGAAGAACTGGAAGTTATTGAGAAGACCTCCTCGAGTTTAAGAAAAGATAGAAAAATATATTTGATTAAAGAGGAAAATAAATATTTTTACGAAAAAAACAAGGATGAAAGAAGATTCTTACGCCAAAGTCAATTTTCTAAAAAATTTGAGGAGTTTAGAAAAATTTCAATTCCTTTAGATGATATGAAGTTTATAAAAGCAGATTATAATAAAGATAAAGATGAAATCATCGAAATGGAAATTAATATTAATGATCTTGTCAATCTTCCTTACCATTATGTAATAATCGGTTTAATGACTGAAAAATCAGAATTGATAGAAATAGGGCTTCTTTTTACTGTTAATATTGAAAAGAATTATATTTTGTTATATTCCAATTTAACCTACAAACAACAACTGAAAGTAAAAAAAATATTGCTTGGTTCCCTTAGATTATCAACAAAAGGAAATCATCAAGGATATTTATATCTTTGATTTGAATTTCCTTAATATTTAAAATCTATTCTCAATATTTATTAACTCATATTAAGACTAATTTTTTTAAATTGTGTTATAATAATAATAACTTATGAATGAGAATCTTCTCACTAAGTTTCTAAAATTAATGTCCTCAAAAATTACAGATTCAGATTTAGAATTAATTAACTTAGGGAATTCTTTAGGGCTAGATTTGGTATCTTTTGCTGATTTGAGAGCTTCACAAGAAGATGCATTTGTAGATGAAGTAAGGGATAAAGCTTTAGAGAAGATGGAAAAAGAGAAAGATAATGTTTTAAAAAACGTTAATTCATTTTATACTGGAAGCATTGATTTCATGGTATCTAATGAACCTGAAGGGAAAAAATTTTTCCTTTTAGAAACAAATGGGGGATCTCACAGAGGTCTTTCAATTATCACTAAAAAACAGCAAGATCTTTTATTTAATGGATATTTTGAAGCTATTATTCAAGCAGTAAGGAGAAATATAAGGAAAAATGAGAAAGTTTTTGTTTTAATCGGAGTCCCAGTTAACGATGCATTAATTCATGAGAAAGTAATAATGATAGAATATTTGCGAAAAAAATTTAAGACTAGCGGATATACAGTAAAAATTTTTAATACTGATAATTATGATAAACATTTTAAAGCTGAAATTGTGTTCTTAATAGCGGATTATAGACAATTATCCATCTCTCTTTCATTTTCTAATAATTGGATTAAATATAAAGAAGAAGAAATTAGTGTTCTAATAGGAGATGGCATTACAAGGCGTCTAAAGGATCAAAACTTCTTAAAAATCATGAAAGAAGATTTCCGTAAAATAAAATCAATTATTGTCAATCCCATTTTTAGAATAACTGATGATAAATCCTTAACATATTTAGCAAGTTTTTTCAGTAAGAGTCTTCTTAAGAAGTATAATCTTAGATACCTCTTATTTACTAAAGCATATACAGAAGAGAATTTAATAAGCAAATTAGAATATCTTATAAAAATGTACCAAAAATCTTTTATTATTAAACCTAGTGGAGGATCAGGTGGAGCTGGAGTTATGCCAGTTTCTAAAGAGGAAGATTCTTTTAGTATCAAAAAGATTCTAAATGATAGTAAAAAAGAATTTTATGCGAAATTCATGAAAGATCGTGATCCTTATCCATATACTATTCAAGAAATGGCAGACTTCTCATTGATTAATTGGCGAGAAAGAAAACATACATTTGACTTGCGAATATATTTAACCCAAAGAGATGGAATAATTGTTCCCGTAGGAGGTTTAGCTAGAATAGCTAGAGGAGAATACAGTGGAAGTCTAAAAAAACAAGAATTTGTGGTTAATTTATCTGGTTATAATGGTCAAATTGAAGTTGAAAGAGGAATAGGCTTTTCTGAAGATAATTGTAAGTTATTAGATTTAACAAAAGAAGATTTTGTAAATATGTTTTGCATAGGCTGCGTATTATTTACAAGCATTGTTAAAAATTATAGTAAAATCATTAATTTCTCAGATTGGAGTAAAATAATTGATTGAAATGAACCTCGAAGCATTAAAAGCAGTGTTAGATATTTCTAACCGGAACATTTTATATACTGAAATTCTAAATGAACTAGAACAAGTTAAAAGTTTAGATTTTGTAAGTTATCAGACTTTCGAAACCTCTGAGGGTATTATTCCTCTTATAAAAATTGCCAAAAATTCCAAATTTGAAGATATAAAGCATGTTAAAGTCTTTGTTGGGGCGCAGCATAATGAATATAACGGTCTTTTTAGTATATTAAAATTCTTTCAATTATTACGAGGAGGTAAAGTTAAAATTAACGAAGCTGTGAGAACTGATCAAATCATAATTTTTTTACCAATATTGAATCCTTATGGATTCTTAAACCCTAATAGAAATAACAAATCTGGTTATTATTTAAAAAATGGTACAAATCTAAATAGGTTTTGGCGTAGAGCATTCGCTCCTGAATATAAGAATGGGATGACGGATTTAAATGAATTCCCAACACCCGAACATGTCATTATTGTGAAAGAGTTACTTCAAAAATATTGGGATAACGAAGAAATTAATTTATATATACTAGATTTTCATGAGACTTCTTTATTGGAAAGATTTCCAATTGAATTAAGTACAAATTTAAATCCATATTATAAGTTTGATCATTGGTTAAAAGAGGGGATGATTTTAAATATTATTAAGCTATATGATATCTCTTATTATCGGAAACCGTTGTTTTTCAAGAAGAATCCTTCTGCTGACCATACACATCTAAATCTGACTCACAAACAATTTGAGACGGTTTTTGAAAAACTCCATGATTATATGTTAAAAAACCAAGGAAAAGGAAAATTACCTTTTTATTTTTGCTACAGCAACAAGAGTAGAGAATACTGCCTGAAACTTGCTAATATTGTGTATAATAAATTAAAAGAAAAATTATGGGAAACTTATTTTCCTGGATTTGATCATAATTTCCATGATCATGGTTGTTTTGTAAGAATGAGTGATGCAACGCCTCGCCCTAGAGTATATTCTATGGAATTAGAGTCCCAGAAGCATTTCTTTAATATTTTTGAAGAAATTAAAAAATCAAAATCAGATCCTAATTATTTTGAAAAGAAACTTAATCTCATAGATGTAAGCATAGAATTAGCCCTTGAAACTATAAAAGAAATGATAGAATTATTTTAAATGTTAAGAAACAAGAAATTAGACATATTATACAACTACGAATTAAGAAAATTAAGAGTTGCTCCTACTAAAACGCATTCATTTTTTTTCTGTGAGTGCCCACCTTTTTTCAATATTAGTATATTCTTCTCTGGAGATTCTAAAACCAATCTATTTTCTTTAAAATTTTTGAATTTTATTACTCTGTCATTTTTACAATGGATCAGCATAACCTTTTTAGAGAAGTCTTTCCATTCTTCTGATGATAATTCTTTTTTTGCATTTTGAAATAATAAATAAGGTGATAACTGATTATTCTCTTTTTCATTTGGATTTAGTTTAACTCCTTTAATTAAATAACTTAACCTGACTACAGGATTATATTTCGGTATATTTTGCTTGTAATAAGACATTGAAGAAATTGCAACAATTTTTTCAATATTACTATTTAAAAAACCTCCAGATAAAACAGTTATCGCACCAATGCTAAAACCGATACAATAGATTTTATTACTTGAAAATTCTTCTTGATTTTTTACCCACTCGATTAATTTTTTAAAATCTTCAATTCTTTTTAAAAAATCACTTCTATTCCCAGTTTTTTTAGATTTTCCCGTACCTCTAGCATCATAAGCTAAAACAATATAACCATGATAAGCAAGCGGATAATAGAAATACTCTAGTGTTTCTTTCGTGTCAGAAAATCCATGACAGATTATAACTAGAGCATTTTTTAAGTTAATTTTTGCTCTATTCTGATTTCTCACCAGGTTTGCTGATAAGAATCCATCAGAAACATTTATTTTTATGGTTGACACTTCTAAATCTTTATGATAAAGTTTTGGCCAACGATCAAACCAGAGCTCTCTGAATGAAAAATAAATCTCGAATGGTGTGTAAAAAATTAAAAAGGTGGTTATTGATAAGATAAAACATCTTGAAAAAGCAGTTGTATAACATGGATTTCCTAACGATACATTTACTTCCCAGATGTACCAGCTAAATAAAACATCAATAATTATTAATATAATGCGTTTGTGTATATTTGAAAGCAAAGTATTCCACTAAGAAATATATTCAAGGATGATTTATGTGATTAAATAATAAAAAATAAAAAAATATAATTTTTATGGCTTTTTTGGTTTAGGACACCCATGATCATGAGCAATTTTACAATCTGGTTTACTTTTTAAACCTGGACAAGGTTTACATTTTACATCTCGTAACATCTTGACCACATCATCAACTTCCATCCCTAATTCTTCATCCTCAGTCTCCTCAGCGATCATTTCATCATCATCAGGGATTTCATAAACAACATCTTCTTCTAAATTATCTTTCCAATCAGTTAGATCTAGTATTTCATCTCCGTCTTCATCTACTTTTCCACCTGGAAGTTCAAGATCTTCATCTTCACTTGGAGCACTCTTTTTTTTAGCCATAGTTCTTATTCACAATTTTAATTGATTTTTACTAATTAATATTTGAAATATATAATCTTTGTTAAAATTTAATTTTAATTCGATTGTACCTAAAGAATAACTCTTTTAAAATTGCCTTTTAGCTGAAATTGGTTTTCATTTGGTCATCTATTTGATTTATTAAACTTGTATCATTATGTAATCGGCTATAAAGTTTTTTTATTTTAGTTAAAATAGAATTTAATTCATTTAGTGAAAAGGTATTATAATTATTAATATCGAATCGGGGAATTAAAAATTTGTATGGAACTTTTTGTGGTTCTATTTTTAGATCGAATAAATTTCTTAATAAATAATAATCTAAATTAGACTCTAAATAAAAATCATCTAAAAACAATAAATTCACCAAAGAATTGCTCAATCTTTTAAAAAATTTAAGATAACACAGTATTTGATTATAGTATTTGTTATTAAATCTCTCGATTTCGGGATTTCTTACAAATTCAGATTCTTTTGAATCAAGATCGTATTTTAATTGTGAAAGGAGGTGAATAATTTTTCCCAATTGCGATAGAAACAAAGGAAATTTTCCGGGTAATGGTAATCTTTTAATGAAACTACCATTAAATCGCAAATAACCTCCAGCCATATGTAATGTACCAAATAATGTTTTAAACACCAAATCCATTAAGTTCGAATTTAAAATTGTCAAAAGACTGAATAATTGATCAGTTTTGAATGAAGCTATTTTTATAAAATAAAGACCTGTTACATTTGTAAATATCCCAGGATCATAACAACAAGTTAAGTTTTTTGCAATTTCCCTGAAAATTAGTTTTTCGCTATTAAGATCGCTCCAAATTTGTTCAAAATTAGTATTATAATTAAAATATGAAATTTTAATATCTTTGCCAGCAATTTTTATTCTTTTATTAAATTTAATATGGTATTTTTCAATATTTCCTGTTCCAATTAATAATAAATCATCATCAGATTGGCGTTCATCGCTTGTATTATCAAAGTATTTACTATATTTTAAAAAACCAAAAGGCCGATATATAATTCTTAAATCTTGGCAGGTTTCGGCAAATGTTTTAAAGTTATTAAATAAATATGTGATTAATTTAATATTTCCTGAGATTGGAATTACATTAGAAGGAAATTTCTTAATTAAATCTTGATGGAATTTTATAGTCTTAATTCTACTATTTTCAATTAATTCATTCATATTATTTAAAATCTTAATCTCTATCTCTTGGTTCTGGCTTTGCCTGGTTTTTTTTAGAGATATGATAATAGGATATGTAGCTGTGTTTTGAAATATAGGTAAAGATGATATATTTATAATTTCTCTAATTTCAGATTCATTCAATATTAATTTTCTGACTTTAATTCCATAATCCGCTGATAAGAACTTATTAGGTAAAATAAATGAGATATATCCACCATCTTCTAATAATTCTAAAGATTTCTCAATAAAAAGTATTGAAAGATCAAATAAACGATAAGCTGTTTTATATCTTTTGGTTAACTCTTTCTTAAATTCAATGTCTTTAATCTTTTTATTTTCTACATAAGGGGGATTACCAATTATAATATCGAATTTATCAGAATTAAATTCTAAAAGAAAATCTAAATTAAAAATGTTAAATATAGGGCTTAATTTTTCAATAATTTGGTCAAAAGTAGTGAGTTTTAAACTCTTCAAATTTATATTATGAAATATGGTGTGTTCTGGATTAGTGGATAAAAGCCATCTAATTAATCTTAATTTTGAGATATAATAAGCAGAATTTTCGATTTCAATTCCATAAAGATTATTTTGAATTATTGCCTTTTTTATATCGAATTCAGATAATTCAGGATTTAATATTCTATGAATTTGATATAACTTTTCCGCAATCGACATTAAAAATCTCCCAGAGCCACAAGATGGATCTAAAATCCTTATACTTTTAATTTTTTTAGCAATATTTCCTTTAATTTTCTGATTTTTAGTTAATGAAAGAAGTATTCCTTCTAAATTAAGATCCCGTTGAGTTTCATTCTGATAATTCAAAATTTCTTCTAAACGAATTCTGAATATATTAGATACTATATAATCTACAACTTCTTTTGGAGTATAAATTATTCCAAGATTACGATTTTCGCCTTTCTCAAGAAATTTTTCATTTTCAAAACGCTCAATCTTATTTTCTATAAAATTTAGTATTTCTTGTGTTAACGATTCATCCATCGGAATTTAACTATTAAATAAAAATTCTTTATTTATAAAAACAATATAAACTATAATAAAAATGATGTAATTGATTTAAAAAAATAATACATGTGATAAGATCAAGTTTGAATTTAACTGATAATTCTTTTTTAAATGATATAATAAATAACCCACATAAAATCTCTGAATTAGAGTTTGATAATATATCAAAGATTTTTAAGACAGCTAAAAATATTTTTGAGGAGGAATTTTTACTCCTAGAGTTCAATGTTAAAGAAGATGTTGAGGAAGTTTATGTAATTGGAGATATCCATGGAAATTTAAACACATTAATGAAACTGATTGAAATTATTAATAAAAATAAACCAAAATTAGTCATTTTTTTAGGAGACATAGTTGATCGAGGATCAAAACAATTAGAATGTTTACTTATAGTTCTTATTTTAAAGATTCTTTTCCCTTTAAAATACTATATATTAAGAGGAAATCATGAGACTTTAGAAATGAATGAATATTATGGTTTCTTCCAAGATTTTATATTAAGATTCAATGATCGTAACAAATTCAACGAAATATTAAATATATATAACGTTCTTCCAATATGCGCACTAATCAATGGAACTATTTTATGTTTACATGGAGGAATTTCACAAGACTTTGACATTCTTACAAAATTAAAGAATCAAAAATGTAAGGATTTTGAAATAGTTTATAATTCAATAGCACAAGGTATATATCAAATAATGTGGAATGACCCTAAAGCGGAATTAAAGGGTTTTTCCGATAGTTTTAGAGGTGCAGGGATTTTCTTTTTTGGAATTGACGTTTTTGAGAATTTTATGAAAGTAAATGCCCTTACTTATCTTATAAGAGCACATGAATGTTTTCCAGAAGGATTTAGATGGTTTTTTAACAAAAAATTGTTATCAATCTTTTCCTCTGCTAATTACAGAGGATTTTATGCACCTAATCCTGCTTCCTATGCAATAATTAAAAATAATGAGATAATTCCAAAACTCTTAAAATTATAAATTCATCTCTATTCAAAAATTCCTCTAAATAAGGAAATCTAAAGTTTAAATGAAAATATAATTAACACAAAAACTTGTCTATATTTATGTTATTTGAGTAGCATCTGGTTTTATGAAGAGAAGATTATTACCGCGGATGAATATCTCGTTGTATTTAGCCACAGGCGTGCCTTCTAACATTTCTGTAGCATCACAAAGAATCATGTTCATATAAGCGTCGATTTCCTTTAATAATCCCCTATATTCGGTCCCATCTTTTAATCTGAGTAAAATTATTGAGTTTTGAGCCGCTTGAAGGATAGATAAAGGGTTTTTTGACCTTTGTAGATTATCGTTTCGATTTGACATTTTAATTCTTAAATTAATAAAATTATTATTATATTTATTGAAAAGATAATTTAAAGATA
>JABXKB010000335.1 GCA_013375485.1 Promethearchaeota archaeon
CAATAAATTTTCAACTTGTTCGATTTTACTTAGATTTCCCTCTGAAAGCATAGAAAGAAAGTAATCATTTTCCAATTTTTTAAATGTTAAAAATCGATATTTCTGAAAACCTAATTTCACAGCTATCCATCGAGGTGTGGCACCTGTGTTCCCTTGTGTATTAGCTGCAATTGCTTCTATTCTTGCTGTGAGCATTGATTCCTTCATTTCCTTGTCTTCTTCTGGAGTCTCGAATTCACCAATAGGTTCAAGATTCAAGTTTTCTTCTCCTAATAGAATTGATATCACACCTATTGACATTGACGATAACCCTAGATAATCAATTCTAATTGTATCTTCTACGTAAGTAATATCTTGATCAGTAAATATTTCCTGTAATCTTACATATTGTTGTAGTATAAACTTTGTTCGTTTTTTAAATTCTCTTTCAAGATTATACTTCTCAAATTTATCTAATGTGTCAACATCCTTGCCCTTTGCTAATTCTGAGAAATGATTTGACATCTGTTCAAGGATCCATTTCCCTTTTTTATCAGGAAATTTTCCATACACAATATAAATTATATCATTTTTTTCATAAAATTGACAATTCTCTTCTTTTTCCTTTTCTCCTAAAATAAGCAACATTTTATCAAGGTCTCCCTCTAAAATACCGGTAGCTATGAAATCTAGGTTATTTGTTAATTCTAACAAATAGGCATAATTATTATTACTACAATATAGATGAGTTCTTTCATTTGATGTAATACCTAATAATTTCACATATTCTCCTTTTTTCAATTTAATTTTGTCACTTTCTAATGAGATTTTTAATGGTTGTTGCTTGACTTTCACTTTAGAACCTAATTTTGAAGATAATGTTGTTTTTTTCAGTTTAAATTCTTTAGGAACAGGTTTTTCTTCCTTTTCAGTCGTTAAATCAAAAATAGTTGCTAAAAATTTATTACATTTAGGGCAAAGTTGATCTTTTGGATAAGGTTTTGTTATTATATAGCCACAATAGGGACATTCAATTTCATTTTTCCTTTTATCTTGAGAGAAGTGTATATTAGAAATTTTTATCAACTCGCCTCATAATTAAATTAATATTAAGTTAATAAGATTAAAAGTATTTATTTGCAATTATCTTAAAGGCATCTAAAAATTTATTATTATCTTCTTCAGTTCCAATAGTTACTCTAATATAATTATATAAGCCGGGTTTGCTAAAATGGCGAACCAATATTTTCAATTCCTTTAAATCCCACACAAATTTTAATGTTTTAGATTTATCTTCAAATTTTATGAATATAAAATTTGCGTTAGAAGGTAAAACGCTGATTCCATTATATATATTTAATTCTTTAGTTAATCTTTCTCTCTCTTCAAGAATTTTTTTATTCTGTTCAACTATTTTTTTATGGTGTTTAATACATGATAAAGCTGCTATTTGACCTAGATAATTAATATTATGAGGTAATTTTACTCTATTCATCTCTTTAATTATATTTGCATCTGCAAGAGCAAAACCCATTCTTAATGATGCCAGAGAAAAACTTTTAGAAAAAGATCTATATACAATTAAATTCTTCGCTTTTTTTAATAATGGTAAGCATGTTTGAGTAGAGAAATCGGCATATGCTTCATCAACAACAACAATACCTGGAAAATTACCACAGATTTTTAAGATAGTGGCATTCCCAAAAGATTTTCCATTTGGATCATTTGGTGAATTAATAAACATTAATTTACCTTTAGCGGAATAAACTGTATCAGGTATAGAAAAATCTTCATTTAACTGAATTTCATTTATTTTAGCATCATATAGTGTCGCTAATACTTTATATAAACCATAAGTAGGATAAAAAATAACGACCTCATCTCCAGGGTCAATAAATACCTTAAAAAGAATGTCCAATATTTCATCTGAACCACTTCCAATAAATATAGAATTTCGATTGGTAAGGGTATCCTTATCTCTTAGTAATACATTTAGGATCTCTTTCCGTAGTTCAAAAGAAGTGGGATCTGGATAAAGTCTAATATTTTCGTTTACAGCACTCTTTATATCAACTAAAATATCTTGTATCGGAGGATAGGGATTTTCGTTAGTATTTAAAATAACCCAGTCATCTTCTGTTGGGTGTTCCCCGGTTTCATAAGCAGAATATTTTCTTAAATTTTCTCTAATTAATTTATTTAATTCCATATCTGTACCCTTTTGTAAATTTTTATGAATTTCTTATAAAATTAATATTTTAAGTATTTACTTAATAAAATTTAATCTTTATCTTTTAACCTTTCAGTGATTAATTTCATTATGTCAAAAAGCTTGGGTTTTTGAAATTTTATTAATTATTTAAATTTTTTAATCTAAACCGTAATTTAATAAAAGCTTTGAAAACTCAATTTTTAAATTTATGAAAACTATTTTATTTATAATAAAAAATCAAGATTTAAAGTAACTTCAAATAGGTGATTAAAACGACTTCATTTGCGCTTATGTTCGACGCAAGACCTGGTGGAGAAATTGTTCCAATTAAATGGGATAAAAACAGTTTTATGCCAGAAACTTCTATTATAGTTTTAGATGAGGATAGTGAATCTGTCTATTTATGGCATGGTGTTAAACAAGGATTGGTTGCACGGAGAACAGCTCTTAGACAAGCTGAATCACTTAAAGGTCATGGATATACTATTGGTAAGACTATTATAGGACGAGATATTAAAGGTATAAAAGAAATTGATTCCCGAAAAGTCGGTAAAGTTCCTGAAGATACCAAAATGTATGAAGACCTTCAAGAAATATTAGATAGAAAGTTTACACAGTTAGATAATTTTATTGTTACATTTCAAGCAGGAGCAATTAAACCTGTAGTAGTAAAAAGAGAAGAACCAAAGGTGCAAGCTAAAACGGCTCCCACTCCTACGAAAGCTCCTGCAACTACTCCAGTTGTTTCAAAACCTGTCTCAGCTGCAAAACCTAGAGAAGTAGCTTCAGAATATGAATCTACTGAACCAATGCCATCGATTAAATCAGAAACAAAACCTGCACCAGTAATAGAGGCATCTACATCGAGTCTATTAACCGATGCGAAAGTTGCGTTTGTTTTTTCGGCAATTTTGGAGCATTATGATGATATTTGGGTTTCAAAGAAACAAGATGGGAGCTTTGCTGTTGAACAAATGGATGGTCCAATATGCCAATTTTCAATTAAAGAAGGTTCAAAATTGAACTTCACCACAAACAGTTTTTCTGGAGTGGATACAAAAATAACTATGTCCATTAAAAAAAAATTCATCGAACTCTCAAAACTAATATAATTTTTTATTATTTTCTTTTTTATTATTTATTAGAACGTAGATTTGAATTTTATCTACTTTATAAAAAATATTTTATGATTGGCTATGAAATTCAATAGATTATCTCAGCTGTTTTTAAAACTTGAAAATACTACAAAAAGGCTCGAAATGATCGATTTATTATCAAGTTTTTTTAAAGAAATTAAAGAAAGTAAAAATTTTGAAGATTTAGATAAAATTATTTATCTTTTGCAAGGTCAATTAGCACCTAATATTATGCAATTTCCCAAAATGGGTATAGCTGAAAAAATGATAATAGAAGCTTTAGTCCTAATTTCAGGCATTAATAAGGAAAAAATTAAAGATGAATTAAGACGTAAGGGAGATATTGGAAGTACAGCAGAGATTATTTTAAAAAAAAGAAAACAGAAATCACTGTTTGATTCAGGTTCTTCTTTAGAAATTTCATATTTATACTCTGAATTAGAAAAAATTGCTTTAACTGAAGGAGTTCGCTCGCATAAAGTTGATCACTTTGGGAAAAAAATAGGTACATTAAGGGATTTAATATTTAGATGTTCCCCACTTGAAGCTAAATATTTATTACGTATAATTACATCAACATTAAGAATTGGTGTTCAATCACCTACAATAATCGAAGGTTTAGCTCATGCTTTCACTGGGTTAAGAGATAATAAAGATTTCATAGTTCGAGCTTATACTTTACATCCAGACCTAGGAAAAATCTCAAAAATCTTAGCAGAGAAAGGTTTAGAAGAGGTAAAAAAGACCGATATAGAATATGGAACTCCTATCCTCAGTATGCTTGCTTCAAGGGAAATCTATACTGAATTTCTTAGTAGATTAGGAAAACCATTTGTAGCTGAGCATAAATTAGATGGAGAAAGACTTCAAATCCATAAAACAGGTAATAAAGTAATATTATTTTCACGGCGTTTATTAGATATTTCAGAACAATATCCTGATGTTTGTCATGTTATAAGAGAAAACATTCATGCTGAAAATGTGATATTCGAAGGAGAAGTTGTAGCAATGGATCCATTTTATGAAAAAATGCTCCCTTTTCAAGTGTTAAGTCAAAGAAGACGAAAATATAATGTTAAAGATATATCTAAAGAAGTACCGGTCTGCTTATTCTTGTTTGATCTTTTAAAATTTGAAAATGAATCATTTGTAGATAAACCTTTACCAATACGCCGTGAAAAATTAGAGAAAATTGTAGAAAAACGGGATGAGCTGCGTTTAGTCAAATCTGTTTTAATTAATTCTACTGAAGAATTATTAGATTTTTTTAATAAAGCAAGAGAAGAAGGAACAGAAGGAATAATGGCAAAATCAATTAAGGAGGATTCGATTTATCAAGCCGGAAATCGTGGTTATAAATGGCTTAAGTTAAAAAGTTTGGAAGGCGGGAAATTAAAAGATACTATTGATGTAGTCTTGGTTGGTGCTTTTTATGGTAAGGGACGGAGAACAGGAGTATATGGAACATATATAAGTGCTGTTTATAACCCCGAGAATGATAATTATATAGCCTTTACACGTTTCTTTTCAGGCTTAACTGATGAGTTATCTGAATCTTTAACGAGAGAGATGGAAGAATATAGAATGGAAAGAAAACCAAAAAATGTTATCTGTGAAGATAAACCTGAT
>JABXKB010000046.1 GCA_013375485.1 Promethearchaeota archaeon
TGCTAAGATGTACAACAGCAAAGAAATAAGTAAAAATGTAAATAGTAAACGCTTGATATGTTATTTGATCTTTGGTGACTTTTTAATTCACTCAAATTTGATCCGGAAAAGCGTTTGTCCCAAATAGCACTTTTTCTTTTAAAGTTATTTTCCTTTCACTCATATAATAACCACATTTGTTATTTGATTTGAAATAAAATTTAATTAAATCTATCTAGACTTTGATCTTTTTAAAACTATATCAATACTTATTTAGAACAACTTTACCCTCAATAATAATCATTTAATTAGAACCATATTCTAACTTAAGAAAAAAGCTCTAGTGTTAATAGTATAAATTAATAAGTTTGATGAAATATGACAGATTTTAAGATTTAAGTTTTGAAAAAGTAATATAAACGAGAACAACTTACTTCCTTTTAATGAAAATTAAACAAATAGATCCTGCCGCTTTTAAAAAACTATCACTTGAATTTCAGACTTATATAGACGATAATAAAACTGGTTGTGTTCTTTGTGCAATTTATCATCGAGATAAACTAGTATATTGTAATAAATTTGGTTGGAAAGATAAAGAAAATCAGATTCCAATTGCTTTTGATGATATCTTCCGAATATATTCGATGACAAAACCAATTACTTGTTTGGCTGCATTAATTCTTCACGAACAGGGGAAATTTGATTTAGATGATCCACTTGAGAAATATCTTCCTGAGTTTAAAAATCCTAAGGTATTGAAATCTTATGATGATAAAACTGGTAAAACTGTCTTAGAAGAAATTAAGAACCCAATAACAATTAAACAGCTTTTTACTCATACATCTGGACTTAGTTATGGCGATGATCCCGAAGAAATCCCAGTTGACAAGCTATATGGAGAGAAATTTGGTTTTACTGATGAAAATAGGCTTAAGACAAAACTAGATATGTTCCCCATAATGCCACCGTTAGATGAATTTAGTAAGCGTTTAGCGACTCTCCCCCTTGCTTTTGCACCAGGAGCACATTGGTGGTATGCGTTCAGTCATGAAATCTTGGGTTTCCTAATTGAAGTACTTTCAGGAAAGAAATTAGACGTTTTTCTTAAAAAACAGATTTTTGATAAACTAGGTATGAATGATACTGATTTTTACGTTCCTAAAGAAAAATGGACGCGATTAACAAAAGTATTCACAAAAAATCAAGACGACAAATTAATCGAAGTAGAAGGGGTTATTTATGAAGGATTCAAACATAAAATCCAGTTCTTGTCGGGGGGAGGAGGTTTAGTATCCACTGTAGAAGATTACATGAAATTTTGTTTAATGATGCTAAATGGAGGACAATATAAAAACAACCAAATTGTTTCTAAGGAAACAATAGAGTTGATGACATCCAATCAATTACCGAATGATAATACTTTTCTAGATATGCAGTATATAAAATATGAAGATTCTGAATCAATAAAAAGAAACGAAGGATATGGGTTTGGATTGGGTGTACAGGTGAAAATAGCAGAAAATATGTCTAGAAGTGGAATTGGAGATTACGGCTGGGGTGGAGCATTTAATACTTTCTTTGATATAGATCCAATGAATCAAGTAATTTCAATAGTCTTAACACAATATTGTCCAGAAGACAGTGATTGGATTTTTCCAATTGATTGGCTCAGAATAAATAATTTGGTTTACGAGGCACTAGAAAAAACAGGTAGTAAAATCAGAGAATAAAAAAAATACTACATCAAATCTTTTTTAGAACGATTCTAACCTCAATAATATTCATTTAATTAGAATCATATTCTATCCTAATAATAAAAGAATATTTAAAATATTAAAAGTAAAAATTTTGATATAACATGGCAGATTTAAATATTGAAGTTACTTATTTTGAAGAAGGTGGGCCGCAGAACACTGATAAAGCATTAGAAATTGCTAAAAAATACGCTGATCAGTTTGGTGTTAAGGATATTGTAATTGCAAGTACAACTGGTACAACAGCTAAAAAGGCTTCAGAATTATTTGATCCAAAACGATATAATATCATTATTATAACTCATACATATTATTTTGGAGGGTTAGAAAAGAGGCAATCTTTCCCCGAGGATTTAAGAGAAAGTCTTACCCAAAAAGGATTAACTGTTTTTTCAACAACACATGCTTTTGGTGGAGTAGAGCGTAGTATGAGAATTGCATTGCAACAATGGGGACCTGTTGAAATATTAGCAAAATATCTTAGAACTAATTTTTGTCAAGGAATGAAAGTATGCATGGAAATTGCTCTTATGGCAGGGGATGGTGGATTAATTCAAGACTTAAACAAAGATGTAATATGTATTGGTGGTACTGGAAGAGGTGCAGATACAGTCTGTTTAATTAAACCAATGACCACTAGTTTATTTGATCAATTAAGAGTTAAAGCAATTTTAGCTAAACCACTCTAATAGACAATAAATAAAAAAAATTAAAAGAAAAATTATATAATATCTAATTTTTTTCCTACTTTTTCGATAGAGCTCAAGGCAGTGTTTAAATCCTCTTTCGTTAATAGTGCATTCATCTGAACTCTAATTCTAGAAAGTTCTCTAGCAACCATAGGAAAGACAATAGGTGTACCATATATGTTCTCTTCTTCAAAGAGAATTCTAGCTAGCTCTTGCGCTTTACCCGGATCACCAATTATTAATGGAATGATAGGAGTTTCTGAGTTTCCAGTATTATAACCCATACTTTGAACTTCATTTTTAAAGTAATTTGTATGTTCCCAAACTCTTTTAACGTGTTCAGGTTCAGTTTCAACAACCTCAATAGAAGCTTTATTAGCGGCCACAACGCCTGGAGGATGTGCGGTGCTAAGGAGATATGTCCGACTCTTATTTGCACAAAATTCAATTAAATCCCTTGAACCAGCAACAGTTCCTCCAAAAACTCCAAATCCTTTACTCATGGAACCACCTTCTACATGAACCTTTCCTTGCAGATTAAAATGCGCGACAATACCTCGCCCTTCTCCAAGGACTCCCTCACCATGGCAATCATCTACAAAAATCATAGCTCCAAAATCTTCAGCAACTTTAGCGATTTTATCCAGTGGTGCCATATCACCATCCATACTGAAAACACCATCAGTAATAATACAAATTCTTCTAGCACCTTCTTTTTCCGCTTCCTTTAATTGTCTTTCTAAATCTCCAACATCACGATGTTTATAAATTATCCTTTTAGCTCCGGATAATCTTACTCCATCAATAATAGATCCATGATTTAATTCATCTGAGACAACCATATCAGGTTTTCCAACTAACATAGGAATCAATCCTGAATTAACAGCAAATCCAGTTTGACAAAGAATTGATGCTTCTACTTCTTTAAATTCCGCAAATTTTTTTTCAAATTGTTTTGTTAAATCAAAGGAACCAGCGATAACTGGAACTGCTCCAGCTCCAGCACCATATTTTTGTGTAGCATCAATAGCGGCTTGAACTATTTTTGGATGAGTCGATAATCCCAGGTAGTTATTTGTGTTCAACATTAAAACTTCCTTACCATCTACAACACAATGTGGTTTTGAGCCTTCTTCAAGATATCTTATAATCCATTCAAGATTGTTCTTTCTTAATTCGGTCATTTCTTCCTTAAGAAAAGCGACTGGATCTCTTTTCATCTAATCACCATATTTAATATTATGTATATTGAGAAAATTAATTATTTAATGGTATTTAGAAAAGTATTTGAGTTTTACCTATCCTATAATTAGGGGTTAAAAATGGGATAAATATGAATAAACCTTTTTTTCTCGAATAAATTATGATTTATACTAATAAACTAACATTTCAAAATCTGATAAATATGAGAAGAATTCTTGTAATAGGTGCAGCAGGGCAAATTGGAAGTGAATTAGTTCCCTTTTTGAGGAATAAATATGGTAATGATAATGTAATTGCTACTGGTAGAAAAACCCCACTTCCAGATGTAATTAAAAAGTCTGGTCCGGTAATTTATCTAGATGCTTTAGAAAGAAATACACTTTCAAGAGTTTTCTATGAATATGATATAGATACAATATTTCATATGGCTTCAATACTTTCAGCTACAGGGGAGAAAATGCCTCAAACTGCTTGGGATATTAATATGAATGGATTAATTAATATTCTTGAAACGAGTAGAAGGTATAATATTAAAACTATAGTATGGCCAAGTTCAATAGCTGCATTTGGTCCTACTACCCCAAGGGAAAATACACCAAATACAACAGTCTTACAGCCAACAACAATGTATGGAATCACGAAAGTTGCCGGTGAACTTTTAGCAGAATATTATTATAAAAAATATGGATTAGATATTCGTTCAATGAGGCTTCCTGGAATAATTAGTAGTGAAACACTTCCAGGGGGGGGTACCACAGATTATGCTGTTGAGATATTTTATGAAGCTATCAAGAATATGAAATATACTTGCTTCCTAAAAGAAAATACAGTATTACCTATGATGTACATGCCAGATTGTCTCAAAAGTATGATTGATCTTTTAGAAGCAGATAATTCTAAATTGAAACGTCGTGTTTATAACATAACCGGTATGAGTTTTTCTGCAGGAGAAATTGCAGCAGAAATAAAGAAATATATACCTCAATTTGAAATAGACTATAAACCCGATTTTAGAGAAGAAATTGCAGATTCATGGCCAAAATCGATTGATGACTCTCTAGCTCGAGAAGAATGGAATTGGAATCCTTCCTATGATCTTGCTTCTATGACAAAGGATATGATTGATATCTTAAGTAAACGGCTTTAATATTTTTTTTTGCTTTTATTTTATTTTACAAAATCATATAATATATTATATTTATAATGTAGTGATATGAATGAATCAAGAAACTAAGGACTTAACAATTGTAAGTGTAGATTATTGGTCAGATTTTGCTAAGGAATTAGTAAAATTAGCAACTTTAAAACCTAATGGTAAGATACTTGATATAGGCACAGGAAGTGGTGCTTGTTTAATTGCAGTTGCAGATAAATTAGGTGAAAAATGTCATTTAGTTGGTATTGATAAAAATAAAGCTAAAATCTCCCAAGCAAGAAACAACTTTAAAAATATTGTTGTAGAAAGTGCTCAATTCAGAACTATGGAGGCATCCAATTTAAAATTCGATGATAAGAGTTTTGACAATATTTTATGCGGTTTTATAGGTTTTAGTGATTCTTATGATTTTAAAAATAACCTATTTATTGGTAAGAATGCAAAAATGAAAGAGATTTTTAGAGTGTTAAAATCAGGAGGAGAAGCTGCTTTTAGTACATGGGAATATCAACAAGATATTGAAATCGCTCGAGAATTACTCCAGAAATATCTCATAGATAAAGATATGAAAAAACCTGACGAAATTGAAAATTTATCTATCAGTTATAGTAAAGAAACGAAGGAAGGTTTTAAAATAATTATGGAAGACGCGGGTTTTACTAATATCAAAATATTTTCGAAAGATTTTCAAATATTATATAAATCCTTTGATGAGTGGTGGGAAGTAATGGAATATGCAGCATGGATAATGAGATACACTCTGAATCAAAATGAGGATAAGCTTAAGGATCTCAAGAAGTATGTATCAATTCAAGGGATTGAATCTTTTAAACAAAAAGACGGGTATGGTTTTCAAAAATCCGTAATTTTTGCATTTGGTTCAAAATAGAAAGAGTTTATTTTTTTCTTAATTGTTGTTTCTTCTCCATAATTTGGGAAAATAATTCTTCTTGTGATGATGGAGGTTTCATTTCTTCTCCTTTCTTTTTGAGTTGAATTGCTCCTTCTGGACAAGTAGGAACACATACGCCACATCCAATACAGCGTTTAAGTATAATATTTGCTACATTTTCTTTTAATTTAATTGAATTTATTAGACAATGTTCGACGCATGTTCCACAGTTTACACATAAATCGGGATTAATTTCAGCATGAAAGTTGCTTGATATTACTCTTGAAGGACGTGGGAGTTTCTGTAATTTTGTAAGAATTGCACAACAACATCCACAACAACTACAAATAAATTCTGGATTTACTGTATTTCCTGATTGGAAAATAAGACCATCACTCTCAGCTTTCTCCATAATTTCTAAAATTTCATCTCGACTCACTTGACGGGCCCATCCTTGGTCTAGAAATAATTGACCTGTTTTACCAAAATAAAAACAAGTTTCCCGTAAAGAAGTTTTCTCGCATGGCTGGTCATAAAGTTCCTTACTCTGACGACAAACACAATTAGCTACTGTCAATGGTTCTTCAGAATTCTGAATTATTTGTTTTACTTCATCATAGTTTGCTATAAAATTTTCTGGTGCAATGCTTTGTTGTATCGGGATAGTACGGAATTGAGAGATTTTTGTACCTAATAGCTCTGCTCCAAATGCAGATACTAAATATTCATCAAAATCCTCAAAAAACTCTTTTGTGAGCTTATTAACTTGATATTCAAAAATACCTACAACTAAAGGAAGATTAGCATATAATTTCTTACCATTTTCAATCTTATATTTTATTGTACCTTTTTTAATCATATTGTTTAGCAAATCTTCTAATAATTCAATCGAAATTTGTGTACTATCAAGACGCTCATAAATATCCTCAAGAGTAGCATACGACCAATTTAACTCTGTCGCAATCAAGGCTTCTTTTTCTGAAAAAAGGTGTTTTAAAACTTTTATTTCAATACCTGTTTTTGTAGGGGGAAATCCTACTGGAAATTGATCTAAGTGTAATTGCAAATTACGGTATATATCATTATCATCGAGCATTTTCGTATATTATAAAAAAAGTTAATAAATCTATTAAAATGGTTAAATAATATTCATCATATAGTTTTTTAAATGTAATTAAATAAGGTTGATAAAAGTATGAAAATTGTTTTTCATGAAAAATATTTTAATTCGGAGTATGCTTGGGACCCTGCAGCTTCTCCAGGAAGATTAGACGGGATTATGGACAAAATTTCAGAAAACAAAGAATATGAAATCATTACTCCTACTCCAGCGACAGATGAAGATATTTTAAGAGCTCATACTCATAGGCATCTCCAAAATATAAAAAGAGACAAATTATTGTGTGAATTAGCATCCTTAGCTGCTGGCGGAGCAATTTTAGCTGCTGAGGAAGGGTTTAAAGGTAATCCAACATTTGCCGTTATTAGACCTCCAGGTCATCACGCTTCAGCGGATTCTTGTTGGGGATTTTGTTATTTTAACAATATTAGTATAAGTCTACTGAAATTATATTCTGAAAGAAAAATTAAATCAGCATTTATATTAGATTTTGATCTACACACTGGTGATGGAAACATTAATATTTTAACAAATAGAGATGATGATTTTAGAGTCAAAATTCTTAACCCTGATTCAAGTGGGCGAACTGGATATCTCAAAGAGGTTGAAGAATATATGGATAATTTAACGGATATCGATATCTTTGTTGCAAGTGCAGGATTCGACCAAGGTATTGAAGATTGGGGGCACCTATTATACCCAGAAGATTACACAGAACTAGGAAGATTAATGAAAGAATATTCTGAGAAATTATGTAGGGGTAGGCGATATGCTTTATTAGAAGGAGGTTATAATCACAATGTATTACCAAAGAATCTACTATCATTCTGTGTGGGATTTAAGTAGATTTAATTTAAAACCTTTTAATATTAATTAACGGTTTTTAAATTCATCTAGTGAAGAATTAGATTGTTTATTTTTAAAATAGGCGGGAATTATCATCTTATTTTCAATTAAAGATTGTAAACCACCATAAATTAAATTTATATTTTGTTCGCCCATTTCTTGAATTATTCTGTCTATTGAAAATTCCTTGCTAAATTTGGTTAAAGTGATTATAACATTAAGCACTCGAGATTCCATTGATTCTAATTCGCGACTCTTTTTCAAAGTTTCTATATAGACTTCACCTTGGTTTAATTTACAAGGCTCATTATAAAATAAAAATAAAATTTTATTTAGTAGAATCTCAATATCATCTTCAAAATCAATAGCTTTTCCTTTATAATTTTCTATATGTTCAGAGAATTTGGAGCATATTTCAACTGTTAATAAATATAGTTGATTTTTTAACTTCTCTGAAGATGAGTCTTTAAGAATTAGAAGAGTTCTTAGACATTGATAATCACAAATTAGCAAATGAAAAAATTTGAAATTCAATTCAATTATATGTTCAGAATATATTTCAAGATGCTTTTTTTTCTCTTTTAATGAAGTAGCTATAACAGATTGTTCACCAAATAAAGTAATTGCTTGGATGAAACCAGAAATTAGAATATTTTCTTCAAAATTAAATTCAGAAACATTTTTTGTGAAAAATGGCATACCACTGTTTTTTTGAATGAGCATAATTCCTTGAATATTCTCAAGATCTTTAAAGACTTGAATTTTGTCTAAAAATTGTTGTTCCTTTTCTCTTTTCCTTGGTAAAAAAATATAACTTCTTGCAATTAAAGCGCCAAAAACCCCTATTACACTTAATAGCACTATTGCTATTACCCAGATTAAATAACTATTATCTGGAGTTTGTTCTTGTAATACTACTATAAGAAAAGACGATTCTGTTGTTTTATAGTATCCTCCTTCAACAGATATTATAAACTCTACGCTATAACTTCCCGATGCACTACTTGGAATATGTAATTGAACTTGGTAAGTACCATCACCTAAATTTTCAAATTCACCTATATCAAATCTCCAAGAGAAGGTTATATTGGCATTTGGAATTAAATTTCCAGAATTTTGTTCCGTTAAGTTTATTTTAATTAATTGGTCACTTCCAGCATAAACATCAAGAGAATTTTCAAAATCGATAGTCCCAACAGAAATTACTACTTGTTCTACTACTATTTTAAGAATCTCTGAAACAAAAATATAATTATCTTTTTCAATTGAAACCGTCAAAAAATGAATTCCAACAGACATGACTCCCGAACTTAAAATAGTATAATATTGTTGTCCGTTTTCATCTAAGACTCTTGAAATCCCTGATCCATTCATATATACTATAGCCCCAGAAATAAAATCATTAGTTAAAGAATCTTTATATAAAATAGTAATATTTAAAGCCTCATTCCATTGTATCGTTATAGTTTTTTCAGTTGTTCTGTCTAGTTGATTCAAATATACTTCGATATAAGTTGGATTTTCCTCTATAATTACAAATATGCTTTCGAATGCTGTTTGATATTCTGGATGATTTAATTGAAAGAATATTGTATAGATATCTATTGAAAGACCACTAGTAGAAAAATATACGATAAAACCATCAGCAACAGGAAAAATCGTATAAGTTGAACCCCACGTCACATTTAATTCGGCATCGGTAATTAATTCACCTGTTCCGGCAATAGTATAATTAATTTTTAAATAAAAACCTTGATTTAATAATACATTAACAATCGTCTCATTTAGGCTCACAACTGTAGTTATAGGATTTACTATTACACTAAATATTTCTGGACTAAACACATAATTTTCTTTAATGATTGTAATTGTTAAGAAATGAATTCCAATGGGCAAAGAACCTGCGCTTATATTAGTCTTATATTGTGTTCCATTTTCATCTATAACTCTTGAAATTGCTGATCCATTTAATTCCACTATAGCACCAGAAATGAAATGATTGGTTAATGAATCTTTATATAAAACAGTGATATTTAAATCCTCATTTGATTGAATTGTGATACTCTTTTCAGTCGTTTTGTCTTCTTGATTCAAATATAGCTCTATATAACTTGGTTTTGCCCCTATATTTACAAATATACTTTTGAAAGCAGTTACATATCCTGGATGACTTAATTGAAAGAAAATTGTATAGACATCTATTGAAAGATTGTTAGTAGAAAAATATACTATAAAACCGTCAACAACGGGAGAGATCACATAAGATGAATCCCATGACACATTTAAGATAGCTCCTATAATTTGATCGCCTGTTCCCGCATCTGTATAATTGACTTTTAGATAGAAACTTTCGTTAAATAAAGTATTAACGAAAGTCTGATTTAAACTTACTTCAGTAGCTATAGGCTGTACTTGTAACGAGACAAAACCACTTGTACTCCCATAATTGGTTAAATTAACAAAAATAGTAATTGTAAAAACTTCTATGATACCTTGAGAGGGTATATGATATGTAGAAAAGTTAAGTTGGTAAATACCAGTACTAATATCTGATACAGAATATGGATTTATCCAATCAGTAGTAATATTTGCCTTACCAGGTAATAAAATACCAGAAATCGCCCCAGTAACATTTACCTGACAAATAGCATAATCATTTGCCATTGCATTAATAACAGTATGTGGAACCTCTAATGCTATTGGTTGATTTATTATTTTCAAATGAATTAGATTTCTGATAGACTGATTCTCATAGTAACTTTTTGAAGCATTGAATGAAAAGTAATAATCTCCAATTTCTAATTCACTTGAATCAACATCAATAACATAGATTCCTGAACCTGTATAAACCATAGTTCCAGAAGTCCCAAAAGTAGAATTATAAGTTACTGTCGCAAAATCAATGTATTTATTAAAATCTGAATCCATATATTTTATTCTTATTAAAAGTGGATATCCAGAAACTCTCTCTACATAAGAATTTATAGCAGTCAGATTTGTATGATGCCACACATTAAATGAAAATTCAGAAAATCCTACTTTATCTCTACTTAGAAAAGATTGATTATTTGTCCATATTACCCTTACTTGATATGTACCAACTGACATATTATCTCCAACCGTAAAATCACCAAGATCTACATTAAATGATAATGGTTCTTTTTGAAGTTCCTTGAAAATTGTACCATTTGGATATTCAATTGTGCAATTTATTTGTGTATTCGTCAAAGAAATTGTATCGTTTAAGGTTGCATTAATACGAAATGTATCTCCATATGAAAGACGGTATTGTTCATTATAGGATGTTCCGTTCCAAACAAATATACTCCCTTTAGTAATATAATTTTGCCCACTCGCCTGAACGGTCCAAAAACCGTTACTTAATTGTCCCTCAGGTATTATTAAACTGTCAGAACCATATTCTGTCCCAAAGCAACTTGACTTTTTCTCAACTCCATACCCGTTCAAAACAGAAGTAACATTCCAATCAATAGGCTTCTTGATTTCAACCCAATTATTATAATACCCATAAGGAATTGAGATAGAGCATACTGTTTCCCAAGTAATGCCTGCTTGAGTTAAATAAAGACTACCAACTTGACCACCTATAGTTGAGTTAAAAACTTTAACTGCTTCTGAAATAATAGTTATGTTATAGACAACAAATTCTTCCGTAATTGTTGAATTTTTTGAGATTTTAAATCTAACATCGCTGGTTACTGTTCTATTTCTTTCAATATCGATAAAGGTTTTACCTTTTCCAAAAGTAATATTTTGGTAGGGATATTCTGTATTAAATTCTACGTCTTTGGCTACTAATAAGTTTCTTTGGTTTGGTGAAGTCCAAACTTGAAATTGAATATCATCAAGAAATAGATAATGTTTTTTAGCACTAGTGAAGGTATTATTATGTACATAAACTCCTGCTCTTACTGTAACATTATTTGGAAATTGTTGACTAATATCTGAAAGATCATAGGTTACACTCATCTCTGTCCAATAATTTTTGACCAAATCAATGAAAGGTAAAGAGATATTTTGCTGAACACCTCCAACATCAATGGAAATAAAAGCACTAATATTTTCATTAGAAATCGCGACTCCTACCTCTAAAGTGTGTTTATAATTCATAGATAAGGTTGCAATTGTATTAGCTCCTAAGTTTTCTGGGATTGTAAAATTCTCTTCATAATAACCATAATCTCCTATAGAAACTGGTCTATTTTTTTGGATTTCGATTTCCACATACTCTGGTTGCCAGGGTTTACTGTAAATTGTTGTAAGATCAGAACTAAAAAACTTCCAAGGAGCTACACCAGCATCAAAAGTTCCATTGATTACCCAATCTTTTTGATGAGATACCCCATTATAATATATTGTAACATTTTTAGAAATCCAATTTTCTGATAATGTAAAACTGACATTTGTGGGTAATGATAAAGGAAGAAAGGTGTTAGAAATAGTAGCATGTTGATATACCAATAAAGGTCTCGCATTTGGACCATTCGAATTTATTTTAAGGTTTTTAAAATCGTTCGAATCGTCATTAATTTGTTCTTCTTCATTGAAACGATCATGAAAAATAGAAGAGTTATTTGGGTTTAAACAACTTAAAACAACTGAAATTGAAAATATTAATACCAAGATTTTAGTTCTTTTTCTTTTTGAAGCACCGAGAATGTATTCCATAAATAAAAATTGAATTTTTTGTAGTTCTTTTAATTAAAAATTTACAAATTCTTTCTTTTAAATGCATATTTTTGAGTATTTAAGTATCAATTTATTAATTTAATTATAAAAATGTGTAGATAATATTTTATTAGCATTTATTAGAATGTATTTTGATATTTGACTAGAATGTAAGAATTTTTATCTGAAAATGAAATTAAAAATAAAATAAAAATATTTCGAGTTTTCTATGATTTCATTAGAAAAAAAGGATTCAAAAAAAATTATATTTAACTGAAATATACTGTTTCAAAATTTTAAGATTGGTTATCTTTGAAATAATTTAGTACTTTCTGCATGTAGTGATATGAGCTTTTAACTTTGGATAAATCATTCACAAATGTTAAATTAGAAAGAACAATATGTTTCATTCCAACTAGTGCATACTCTTCAATTCTTCCAATTATCTCATCGGGAGTACCATGTAAGATATGATCATCACACATTTTTTGCGGGATTCTATTGATGGCTTCTAGTATTGTTTCTCGATCGTATTTTGTAGGAATATAATCAATTAATCCATAAAAATCTTCACCCAGTGGATGCTTCGTTCCGTATTCTTTATAAACAGAATTCGGAAATGTTAACAACATGTTTTTAACATAAGGACTCCCTATTAAATCATCACATGCGTTATGATCCTCATCTATAATTAGATATGAATACAAACCAGGTGTAATCTCATTAATATCTCTTCCAGCTTTTTTAGCTGCATTGTGAATATGATTTAATCTATATTTATAAGCTTGAGGGTCCGAATATGCTGGTAACCATCCATCACCCAATCGTCCAGTTAAATTTAGCATTTTAGGTCCATGTGCAGCAATCCAAATAGGAGGATATTTATTTTTTTTGAATGGTTTTGCGGTTAGAACAGCATCCTTAAGCTTCCAAAATTCTCCGTTATAATTTACTTTTTTATCACTTTCCCACAAGAGTTTAATTATATTTATTGATTCTTCTAGCCTACTAACGGGTTTATGCCATTTTATCCCATAAGGAACGATATTTTCTCCTTCTCCAGTACCAATTCCTAAAATAACTCGACCTTTAGATATGTTATCTTGAGTTATCAAGGTTTGTGCCAATACTGCTGGATGCCTTCGGAATGTCTCGGTGACACTTGTTCCCAACAATATTTTGTTTGTAATCCATGCAACAACAGCTAATATAGAATATACCTCGTGAAAAATGTGAGGATCTTGTTGAACTGCTGCTACTTTAATAAGATCCGGAGTCCATATTGATTCCGGGGTCCAACCCATTAAATGGTCTGCCATCCAAACAGAATCAAAACCAATTTCCTCTAACCTTTTTATTTGAGTAATTCCCTTATCAATTGGTCCAAAAATACTACTTTCAGTTCCTATTTTTATTTCTGAAATATCCATTATTTATCACTTATAATTATTTTAAATGATATATTAAGAAAAAAATCATTTAATTTGGTAAAAAGTTTTTCATAGAGGTTAACCCTTGAAATATTGTAATATTTTCTTTACACATCCAAATGAACTTTTTATTTTAGTAATATCGCAATTATAGGTAATATTATAAAGAACAATATGTTTCAAACCAGCTTTGGCATAGTCTTCAATTTTAGATATAATCTCATCGGGTGTGCCATGTAAAAAGCTTTCATCGCACAATTTTGCGGGTATCTTACTCAAAGCTTCAAGCATAGTTTCTCGGTCGTAGTTTGTGGGAATATAATTAAGAAGCCCGTAAAAATTTTTACCAAAAGGGTGTGAAATGCCAAATTTTTCAAAATATTCATTTGATTGAAGTAATGTATAATTTTTCACGTATGCGGATTCTAACAATTCATCGCAAACTCCATGATCCTCGTCAATAATTATATTATGCCATAACCCAGGTGTAATGTCCTCTGGATCACGTCCTGCTTTTTTTGCGGAATTCTGAATAATATCAAGTTTTTCTCTATATGTTTTTGGATCAAAATTTGTAGGCAACCAACCATCTCCTAATTTTCCCGTTAATTCACACATTTTAGGCCCGTGCGCTGCTATCCATATAGGAGGATATTTTCCTTCTTCATAAGGTTTTATAGAAAGGACAGCATTTTTTAATTTCCAAAATTCCCCATCAAAACTAACTTTACCCTCATTTTGCCAGAGAAGTTTGACTATTTTTATTGCTTCTTCTAATCTACTAACAGGTTTTTCCCATTTAATGCCATAAGGAATGACATTTTCACCTTCACCAGTACCAATTCCGAGAATTGATCGCCCTTTTGATATATGATCCAATGTTAAAAAGGTTTGGGCTAGCACAGCTGGATGTCTCCTAAAAGTCTCTGTAACACTCGTTCCCAATTGAATATTTTTAGTGTTCCAAGCTGCCACTGACATTACAGAATAAACATCGTAAAAATCATGTGGACTATTCTGAATTGTTGACATTTCAATAAGGTCTGGAGTCCAAATCGATTCTGGAATCCAACCCATCAAATGATCTGCAAACCATACTGAATCATACCCGCTATTTTCGATTCTCTTTATGGTTTCAATACCTCTATCAAAAGGAGGGATAAATGTCCCCTCTGTCCCGATTTTTATATCCATATTTATTTTATCACTTTTATGTGTTTTCTTATTATAATAAAGAAATTCTAAAAATTTTATTAACGTCTAGAATTTTTATATTTATTAAAATAATTGAATGAAATTATAAATTCTGATAAATATTTTTTAAAAAAAATAGTAAAGAATAATAGAGGAGTTTGATTGGAAAAATGAGATTTAGTTTTCATATCCCTGTACCTACACCTCGTCTTGAATATATGTTCGAAGGAACAAAAAAGGCTGAGGAATGTGGGTTTTTTGGAGTTTTTTATGCAGATCATACAGTAATGTTACCTCCAGGCCCAGGAACATGCTATGATGCTTACTGTTTTTTAACATCCTTAGCAATGATAACAAAAAAAATTAAATTATGTACTGGTGTTTCTGATTGTCATCGCTTCCATCCAGCACTAATGGCGCATAAAGTAGCCACGTTAGACCAAATATCTAATGGAAGAGGTATGATTGGGCTTGGAGCAGGAGAAGCAATGAATATTGATATGTATGGCTTAAATAGAAATAAATCAGTTTCAAAATTACGAGAATATATTATCTTATTGAGGGAATTTTGGACAAAAAAAAAAGTTAATAGAAGCAGTGAATTCTGGGGAGAAATAAAAAAAGCTTATATTCAAATAAAACCAATTCAGAAAAGTCCACCAATTTATATTGCTGGCAATGGCCCAAAAACACGTCAAATAACTGGAGAATTAGCAGATGGATGGTATCCACTTTATCAACCACCATGGCTCTATAAAGAGAAGAAAAAAGAAGTTTTTGATGCAGCAATAGCGACTGGTCGGGATCCAACTGATATTGATTATGTCTATGATTGTTTTGTAGCTATTGACAACGATGATCCAGATAATGCTATAAAAAGATGTGAATTCTTTAAGACTTCTTATCTATTAAATTCGTTTATTACAAATGAAGCATATCCCAACTTAGATTTACCAGAAGATATAAACGTTCATGATTTTGAAATGAGTAATCTCAATTCATTAGATTACTTAAATAATTTGGATCGATTACCTGAAACAATTCTGCAAGACACTAACTGTTTAGGTACAGTTGATGATGTTATTTCAAGTATAGAAAAATATAAACAAGCCGGAGCTACACATATGAGTTTTATGAATAGAGGTCCTGATACTAACAAGGTTTATGAGATTTTTCGAGATAAAATAATACCATATTTTGAAGAATTAGACTAAACATTTTTTTTATTTCTCCATTCTTCTGCTAGAATACTCATCATTATTTCATCGTGATATTTTCCCTTATTCCACATAAATTGCCTTTTTCGTCCTTCTTCAATAAATCCAACCTTTATATAGGATTTTATAGCTCTAATATTATAATCATAGACACACAATTCGATTCGGTTTAAATTTACAGTGTTAAAGCTGTATTCTAATAATAATTCTATTGCTTCAGTCCCATATCCTCTATTTTGATACGCTTTTTCTCCAATAGTAATTCCTATTTCTCCCACTCTATTTTTCCAATTTATATTATGTATTCCACAATTACCTATAAGTATCTCTGAACCATCTTCATTTGAAATAGTAATAGAGAAACGAATAGTATCTTCTCGTTCTCTTAAATTTTCCATCCATTCTTCTTCAGCCATCCTAGTCATTGGACGATACCTTGCGAGATATTGAGTAATTTCTGGATCATTAAACCATCTTAGAAATGAATCTATATATTCTCTTTTAATAGGGCCTAATTTAACTCTGTTTCCTCTTAACATAGAAGAAAGAAATCCAGTTTATTATAAAAAATTAATCATTCTTGTCAAAATTAAGAATAAAGAAAGAAAAAAGGAATAATTTAAAAAAGTATATCTTTTTTACGAGCTACAAATTTGACAATCTCAAAAGAGACAATGCATATTAAAGAAATCAAGAAACATACTAGCCAATCTAGACTAGTTAAAAACATGAACATAAAATTAATTCCCCAATTCGCTATTGTAATTTGAACACCAGGGATATACATTAACATAAGGAAGACTAAAAATAAAAATCCTATTATGAGATACATTCGTTTATTACTATCTTCTATAAGACTTCTAATTAAAGACTTATTAGGTCGTCTAATTTGAAATATAAGAAATGATTCACAAAAGAATAACGTTACCATTAACATCGTAAGAGCTTTTGCTTCAGTTAACCCAACCCCATACGGATTTAAATCAGCATTTTCTGTTGAATAGAGGTATGCTTCATTTAATCCACCAAAGTTCCAATTTTCATCAAAAACAGGATAAGCTCCACTCATATTTACAAAATATACCAATACCATGGCTATTGCCAGCAAAATTCCAAATATGAACAGAAGGTACATAATATTTCGAGAAAGGATTTCTTCTGAATCTCTTGGTTTTTCTTTCATAACATCATCAGAAGTAGAGTCAAATGTCAAGATTAGACCTGGAAATACATGTAAGGTAATTGAAAGAAATATCCATTGCCAGTGAAATGCATCGTCTAAGAAATAGGGTAAATCCAAAATTATTGCTAATATAAATTGTACTATCCCTTCAAATATGTTGATACAAATATAAAAGAATACTATCGCACGGATCCTTGCAAAAATTCCTCTTCCATGATGGATACCAGTCACGATTGAGTTAAAAGAGTCATCTGAGATAACCATATCAGAAGCTTCCTTAGCTACATCTGTTCCTGTGATACCCATTGCGATCCCTACATCTGCCATGTTTAAGGCCAAAGCATCATTTACTCCATCTCCCGTCATTGCAACTACTTTATTTTGGGTTTGATACTTTTCTACGATATCCTCTTTATGCTCTGGAGATACTCGCGCAAAAACTTTAATAGGATTAAATTCTTCATTTGTTTCAATATCTTTAACTTTCTTTCCCTCTACAACAATGTCGTTTTCATCTGTTACTATCGCAATTTGTGATGCGATCGCTCTTGCTGTTGCTGGTGAATCACCCGTAATCATTATAACATCTACACCTGCTTCATGACATTGTTTTACTGATTCTTTTACTCCTTCTCTTGGAGGATCTAAAATTGTTACAAACCCTATAAAAATCATATCTGATTCACTTACTTCTCTTCCTTTCTCACCTTCAGGTGGAATCGTATCCATTACTTTATAGCATAAACTTAATATTCGATATCCTTGATTTGCATATAAATTTACAATTTCCATTACCTTATTTTTTATTTCTTCGTTAAAATCAATTTCAGCATCATTATATAAGATTTTTGTACAATGTGGGATTAAAATCTCACTTGCGCCTTTTGTAAAAGAATAATAAGTGTGATCTCGTTTATATAGTTTGGTCATCCTCTTTAATGAAGAATCGAAAGGATATTCAGTAATAGAGTCATAATCATCAAGAAGATAATCACCCATGCCTTTTTGAAATAAAACCATAAGTGCTCCTTCTGTAGGAGAGCCTACTACGCTCCAATTGGAAATAATCTTCCCAGAAATCTCAATTTCATTTTTAATCAATGCTGAGTTGTTATTTAAAAATCCAGCAGTCAATAGCATCTTTAAATAAGGAAATTCATCGATATGCGTCACATAAGTTGGGTTTTTAGGATCATCCATTAAAATTATATCTCCCTCTGGAGCATAACCACTGCCAATAACTCTAAAAATTGAACCATTTGTCCAAACATGTTGAATTGACATTTGATTTTTGGTTAAAGTTCCTGTTTTATCTGAACAAACTAAACTTACACGTCCCAAACTGTCAACTGAAGCAAGATTTCTTATTATAACACCATGATGTGCCATAGCTAAAACACCAGTTACTAAAACAATTGTAACAAGTAATGGAATATTAATCGGCATAAGATCAAGAGCAGAATTCATACTTTCTACAATACTAAGCTCTCCTCTTGCTGCCCAGATAATCAGCAAAGTTATAAACCAAGATATAAATATAATTAACCCCAACCACTTTCCAAAATTATTCATTTTTTGTCGTATTGGAATCTCACTTGTGCCTGCTTCTTCTAATCCATGAGAAATCTTGCCAATTTCAGTATCACCACCTGTTTTTACCACAATTGATTTGCCGTTCCCGGTTGTGATATAAGTTCCATAAAATACCATATTATTACGTTCTCCTATAGAAATATCTTTTTTCTGTAATGGTTTTCCTAACTCAGATTTTCTTACGGGCTCTGATTCTCCTGTTAATGAAGCTTCATTTATTACTAAATTATAAGATTCAATTATTCGTGCATCTGCCGGGATCTTATCTCCTTGATTTAATACCAACAAATCTCCTACTACAATTTCTTTTGTTGAAATTTCTTGTTTTTGACCATCTCTTATTATCATTGATGTAGGAGCAGTCATTTCACGTAGAGCTTTAAGTTTTTTTGTGGCTCTATATTGTTGGATAATTGCAACTGAGCAATTTAAAAGGACAATTCCTAAAGTAATTGCAATGAAAGATACATCGCCTTCCCCACCAAATAACCATGCTAAAAATAAAATTAAAGACCCAATTAAATAAATTACTATTAGCCAGTTAAATAAAGGAGCTAAATAAATTTTAATGAAACCCTTTGATACTTTTGGAATTTCATTATATCCAAATTGTTCTATCCTTTTATTAGTTTCACTTAAACTTAATCCCGTTTCAGGGTTAGTCTGAAATTTTTGATATATTTGCTCTAATTCAATATTATAATAATTTTCTTCTGTAGCATTCATATTAAGTCTTCCAGATATTTTAAGAATAATTAATGATTATTGAATTCTAATTTCTATTTGATTTAATAAATAACCTATAATAATCATTTAATTTAAAGATATCATAAGATTAAAAAGTAGTAAAAATAAAGTAAGACATTATTAAAAACGAATTTTCTTTTCTCTGGCGAAGTATTTAAATAGTTCAATACCTATTATACCGGGCAAAACTAGTAAAATACATATCACCCAATCTATTCCACTAAGAAACATAAAGTTAATTTGTAAATCTAGCCCGAAGACATCATTCACATAATAATTGACAGCATAAGAAAAGCAAATAAAAAGAGCATGTAAAGCTAACGTAAAGAGACAAATGATT
>JABXKB010000336.1 GCA_013375485.1 Promethearchaeota archaeon
ATTTCGTATATGCCAATTAAATTGTAACTAAAGCTGTAATGAGAAATATGTTAACATCTTTATAACACTTATGTAATTTTAAAAAATAGAAATCTGAACTATCGAGATATTATGCTTACAATAAAAAAAGTTTAAAAAATAGATGAAGTGTAATTAAATTATAATGGACACCGAAGATATTAAAAGAATTGAGAAAATTATTTCAGATAGGAAAGAAGCTCATAATTTTTTATTAAATAAAAAGTCAGAGGTTTATAAATCATTTCTTAAATTAGAAGAACATGCTTATTCAGATGGCTCGTTAAATAAAATGTACAAAGAATTAATAGCAATTGGGATTTCTGTAATAATTAATTGTGAATCTTGTATGGAATGGCATATAAAGGAAGCCTTTAACTCAGGAGCAGATAAGGATCAAATTATTGAAGCAATAGAGGTAACGATTGAAATGGGTGGAGGTCCCGCGACTGTATCAAGTAGGTTCGCGTTAAAAGTTCTTGAATATTATCAAAAAAATACTATTTAAAATCATTTCTGATAGAAATGCAAAATTTAGACGAATTAGGTTCTCCAGAAGAATTTTGGGATTATTTCTTTAAAATTTTTAGAATCCCTAGATGCACTCAAAATGAAGATCAAATAAGAAACTTTATTAAAAATGAAGCTGAAAAGTGTGGTTATTCGACAGAAATAGATAAGGCAAAAAATATCGTTATTAGAATTCGATCAAATTAATCAGAAAAATTATTAAGCGTTAATCGTACTAAATCTAAAATCATGTAATTAAATAATAATTTTTTTTATTATTATATATTAACGATTTTAACCCACGGGATCCTTTTTATTAAATTCTCTTACTATTCCTTAATTGAAGCTTAATTTTGAAATTTTTGTCCAAGATACTTTTAGAAAATCCTTTAAGATGGTATATATTTTTTTAAAAAAACAAGTGATGTAGAATAAAAATAATTATTAAGATTTTAATGCATCAAAAATAGATGTGCTAATGAAATTATACACATATATTATAAAGAGAGCGATTTTTTCGTTAATAACTCTTTTTGGAGTTATCTTCATAACATTTATTATCACGAGATCAATTCCGGGAGATGTAGTATTTCTAAGATTACCGGAAAAAGCAACATTGGAAGATTATTTGGCAGAAAAAGAAAGATTAGGCTTAGATAAACCAATTTTGGTACAATTCATTATATATACTGGTGATCTTTTGACGGGAAACTGGGGTTATTCTTATTCCTATAGGGCTGAATACCACATTTGGAGTTTAATTATGACACATCTTCCAAGATCTCTTGAAATAATGTTTATTAGCCTGATTATAGCAATAGTTTTAGGGATATTTTTTGGGAAAATATCTGCTATGCATCGAAATGGTTTTAGAGATATCATTATTAGAATATTTGCTTATATCTTTATTTCAATACCAGGATTTGTTATAGTCATTTTTTTTATGCAACTTTATGTTTTTACTCCTATTAGAATCTTTCCTTTGTATGGATATAAGACTACTGGATATCCTGAGCCTCCACTTATTACAGGGATTCGAAGTTTTGATTGTTTACTTTCAGGTAAATGGTATCTCTTTTATGATTATATATGGCATATTATTGTTCCTGTGTCTGCAATGATCATTATTCAAATGGTAATTATTATTCGTCAAACTAGATCAAGTATTATAGAAGCATTACAAATGGATTATGTCCAGCTAGCTAAAGTAAAAGGTTATAAAGAAAAAACTATTGTAAAAAGGCATGTAATGAAAAATATCTTAACCCCAATAATAACTTCAGCAGGTATACAATTTCCTATAGTACTAGGAGGTATGGTTGCGGTAGAGATTATATATAATATTGATGGCATGGGCTCACTTCTTCAAAATGCAGTTTCAGGATCTGATTATCCATTGATCATTGGTATAATTTTTGTATTTTCATTATGCGTGATTATTTCTAATTTTATTGTAGATTTGATTATAGTTCTAATAGATCCCCGCATTAAATTAAAATAATTTGTCAAGAGGTGGACCTAAAATGGCAAAAACATCAAAATTAGATAAAGAAAAAAGGAATAAAAACCAACATAAGACAATTGTCTCTTGGATTTTGAATAATTTAAAATTCATTATAATTCCTGGTTCTAAATTAGAAACTTTAACATTAAAAGAAAATAAATACGAAAAAGACTTGAGTAAGAGAAAATTAATAAATCGATTCAAATCTCCCGTGACTATCATAGGAATAATATTTATTTTAGTAATTTTATCTATAGCTGTTTTTGAATCGTGGATTTCACCTTATTCTTATGGAGAAGCATTAATGAGAAGTCCATTAAGATTTTTACCTCCTTCACCTCAACATCCTTTAGGAACAACTCGTTATGGAAATGATGTTTTGGCAAGAATTATTTTTGGTACAAGAACTTGTTTAATAATTGTTTTTTTTTCTGTTATAATCAGTATAGTTATAGGGATACCTCTTGGGCTCATATCTGCTTATTTTGGCGGTTGGTTGGATTTAATTATTATGCGGATAATGGAACTTCTATTATCATTTCCAGGAGTAATTTTAGCTATAACAATTTTAATTATTTGGCAACCCACGATAGTAAATTTAATTATTGTTTTTGGATTTATTGGTATTCCTTACTATACACGTACTATGCGAAATGCTGTTTTAAAAGTCAAAGATTTACCATATATCAACGCCGCTAAATTAATGGGGGCAAATAAAACAAGAATCCTTTTTAGACATATTCTACCAAATTCAATTCAGCCAATAATTATTTCTTTATCTTACAATATAGGTCGTACACTTATAAATTTGTCAATTTTAGCATTTCTTGGATTGAATGACCCACGCTGGATAGATTGGGGAACTGATATTGCACAAGCCAGAAGATATATACTATCAGCTCCTTGGTGGATATTGGGGCCTAGTTT
Organism: Promethearchaeota archaeon; assembly: GCA_013375485.1. Taxonomy (GTDB): domain Archaea; phylum Asgardarchaeota; class Lokiarchaeia; order Sigyniarchaeales; family SOKP01; genus Loki-b32. The sequence continues at coordinate 2,960 of JABXKB010000336.1, forward strand.
AATGATTTTAATCACAGTAATAGGGTTTTATCTGCTAGGGGATGGTTTACAGGATGCTTTAGACCCTAAAATGAAAAACTTAAAGTGATTAACACCTAAACTCTATAATAAAGAAATTCCTTAAATTCGATTATTCAGATGAGTAAAGAATTATAAATTAATAGAATTTATTAATTAGCATACAATTTTAATTACATTTTCAATAAAAAAGAAAAGAAATGAAAAGTCAAGAAATACTAAGTGATATTACTGAAGTAGATCTTTACCGCAAATTACAAGAACATTTTGACACCTTTCCGGTTGGATACCCTTCTACAAAATCGGGAGTAGAAATACGCATACTAAAACAACTCTTTACTACTGAAGAAGCAAAAATCGCATTAAACTTAAAATTCTCTCACTCATTTGAAGATTTTGAACCTTTAGACAGTATTCATGAACGTTTAAAATCATTAGGATTCCCCTATACTAAAGATGAATTAGAAAATCATCTGGACAACTTAGCTAAAAAAGGCGCGATTAAAACACTGAAACAATATAATCAGAAGACCTACAGTGCATCACTGTTTATGATTGGCATGTTTGAATATCAGGTAAACAAACTCACTAAAGAATTTGCTGAGGATACACAACAATATATGGATGAGGTTTATATAGAAGAAATGGGCAGAACTCTTCCACTTCAAATGCGTACTATCCCAGTCGGGGTTTCAGTAGATCATAGTGTTGAAATAGGAAATTTTGATGATATAACAAAACTCATTGAGAGTATGGAAGGTCCAATTGTTATACAAAATTGTATATGTCGGCAAGCATCGCACGCTTTGGGAAAATCATGCTTAGCTACTTCGAGATTAGAAACATGCATGGGATTCGGCTCTTTTGCGAAAATGTACATTGATTTGGGATGGGGCCGTGAAATAACAAAAGAAGAAGCTATCGATATATTAAAAAGAAATGAAGAAGAAGGATTAATTTTCCAACCAAGTAATTCACAAAAACCAGATTTTATTTGTAGCTGTTGTGGTTGTTGTTGTGAAGCCTTAAGAACTTTAAAACAATTTCCTAACCCTGGGGGTATAGTATCTACAAATTATTATGCTGAAATCGATCCTGATTTATGTACGGGATGTAGCACTTGTATTAAACGGTGTCATATGGAAGCAATTACTCTTAAGGATGATATTTCTAGTATAAATAAAGAAAGATGTATCGGATGTGGGAATTGTGCGTATGCATGTCCCTCTGAGGCAATAGAATTTCTAAAGAAAGAGCAACAGTTTAGTCCTCCCTCAACTATGGCGGAATATTATGATGAAAATTTGGTAGCAAGAACTAAACGTAAAGAAAGAGAACTCAGAAAACAAGCACGATTGAAAAAAAAGTGAATATTCACAGAAATACACCTTTTTTTTAAATTTTTTTCATCACTGATATTGTAAAGTTTATTTAACATCGAATAAATCACAAATAGAAGCTCCATAAACCATATTAAAGAATTATGATAGATATATTTAAATACTAGTGTAAATAAATGTTACATGATGAAATAATTTTTCAAAATATTATGTTTTACGATTTAAGATATCAAAATTTAACTACAATTAAAGTTTACATAAAAAAAATAATATAAAAATGGAGGATAAATAAAATGAGTAAACGTGATCTAACCGATAAAGGAACCATTTCTCGAAAGTATGCAAAGAAAGAGATTTTAAAAACTATTATTGGTTATCTTGTGTTCTATGCATCTTGGATGATCGTAACGTTTTGGTTATTGTACTTCTTTGAAGAAATACCCCACTTTGACTGGATTTTATGGATACTTTTTTATGCAGTAGTGATTCCATTTATCGTTGTTTTAGTGTCTGTAACCTGGTATTCTTATCGATATGTAAAGATGTTTTCTTTTGAGGTATTAGAAAGTGATATAATTATTCAGCATGGAGTTTTTAATAGA
>JABXKB010000047.1 GCA_013375485.1 Promethearchaeota archaeon
TCTAAAACAAAAGCTTCCCATTCTTGTTTATACTCATATTTATCTCTTGAACCACTAATAACTTCGATTACTGCGTTTAAAATAACTGGAGGATCATCTCCAGCGGGAATATTTTTCCATAGATTCATAATTTATCTAATTCAAGTACTATTATTAAATATTATTCTAATACGTTTTCGTATAATTTTCTTGGAACTTCAATCTCAAGATCAGATATTGGATAAGATGAGCAACAAATACTATAGTGAGACTTCCATGTAATATCTCCAATAAATCTAAGACCATACTCTATTATCTTGTTTTTTTAATGTTTGTATAATCATTATTCGACAAAACAATAAATAAGTTTTTATTTTCATATCGTTTCAATAATGTCAATCATTTAATAGAACTTATTAAATCTTTAAAAAAATTTACACGATTTCATATTCTGATTATAAGGCTTTTTCGGGAAAAATTTATAATTCCTTATGTGAAGTTTTATTATCTCTAATTTCTCTTTAATGTAATGAATTATAAGTGAATTAATATGGCATATGTAAAAGCTTTAGAAGGAGTGATTATGATATGAGTTTAATTTGCAGTAGTTGTGGGAGAAAAGTTGAAACTCTACCTTTGCAATGTGGGTATAGTATTACCATGAATAGTGAAACTAATCAAATGGAATGCAATATGGGAGATTGTGGAATTATTACATTTGATGAATTTCTATGCGAAAATTGTTGTATTAATAAAAGCATAATGAAAATTTATGATGATTATGAGACCTTATCTGTAGAAAACAAAGAATTTCATGAAGAACTTAAGGAGTTGAAGAATAATATTGTACAAACCAAGTTGAGTAACCCAGACTTTACTTATTGGGTCAAATTTGGGGATGGTGATTTCATATTCGGAAAAGGCGAAAATGACGGAGCGAGTATTTATATTTCTTGCTCTCAAAAAGTAATGACCAAAATCCTTATGGGAAGAACTGACGCTCGAAGTGAATTTTTTAATGGTAGTCTTAGTGTTGAAGGTGATCTTCAATATTTTGTTGTATATATTGATCTGCTTAATTTAGCATTAGAAATTAATAAGGAAATGATGGGGGTTTTAAAATGAATAAAACTTTTGTATGGGGTCATAGAGGTGCTGGATTTAAAGGTGTAGAAAATACACTATCTTCATTTCAGAATGCAATTGATATAGGTGTTGATGGTATTAAGACTGAAGCGCAACTATCAAATGATAGGGAGGTGTTTCTTACTTTTCAACAAAGTCTTAAAATAAATGGGGAAACCATCCCTGTTAATGAACTAGAGAGTTATAAAATTACAAAATATAAACTAGAAAATGGTGAATCAATCCCTACCCTTCCCGAATTGTTTAATAAGTTTAAAAAATATAAAATTAGATATAACTTCGATATTAAAGCTCCTGAAATAGGAATAAGAATAATTGAGATTGCTCGAGAATTTAATGTAATTGACAAAATAGAAATTGCCAAAAGTTCAATGGATCCAAACCCGCTTCCTAAATTATTCTCCAAAATTAGAGAATTTGATAAAAACGTTAAATTGGTTAACTCTATTTTTCTTAAATATTCAAATATAGAGGAGAACCACCTAGAATTAGAAAGTATGAAAAAGTTAAATGTTCAAGGAATTAACGTTAATTATAATTTTGCTAATTTTGAATTATTCAAAAAAGTCATAAATAAAGGATTTAAATTTTGCGTTTGGGGTGTATTATTTAACCGGAGTATGGAAAAGTTTTTGAAAATGAACTATCAAGGAAGATTCATCGATGCTATGATGTCAAATTTCCCTGCAAGGCTAGTGAAATTAAGGGATAAAATTCAAACTAATTGATGATATTTAAATCTCTTAGATTCTTAACAAGTTATATGAATAATGATTCCCAGCATTTTGAAATTTCAAAACATAAGGATTATTTATATGTAATAAAAGAAAATATCTCATTAGTTCATCCGGTTTATACAAACGATCCCCTCAATATGTATTTACTTTTAGGATCTCACACTGCTCTTTTACTTGATACGGGATGTGGGCTTTCCCCTATAAAACCAATAGTAGATGAATTGAAAGGAAATAGAAAACTCCTTGTTTTCAATACTCATTATCATTGGGATCATCCCTTGGGTAATGTAGAATTCGGAGAGATTTACATTCATGAAAACGAAGTTGATATTGTTTCGAAACCTTATGATGTTTCTTACTTTAAAGATTCTCCCAATGAAATTGTAGAGAAATATGCAGAACAGAATTTTTTAATTCCTCCAGCAAAGACAATCAAAGCTTTAAAAGATGGAGATATGTTTGATTTAGGAGAAATTGAGGTAAAAATCTTACATTGTCCAGGACATTCTCCAGGTTCAATATGCTTACTTACAAATACAGGTGAACTTTTTACGAGCGATGTAGCTTATTATGGAGATCAATTTTTACCTAAAAGAGAAAACTTTCCGATAGTTCTGAAAACTCTTTCTAAATTAATAGAACTATGTGAAATAGAGAAAAATCTTGAACTCTATCCCTCACACAGACAATATCCTTGTAATAAAACTCTTTTAACAGATCTTTACAATGGTATTGGAAATATAGAAAATCTATGGAATACTAAGAAAGCATTTGATTTTTTTGAAGCGTGGCAGATTGATGACGATAAATTTCGATATTATATATCTAGATGATAATGAAAAAGCTTTATTTATAGCAAAATTTAATTCTAATTTGTTTAATTTTGAGATATAAAGATTAAGATTAGAAAAATTAATGTCATCCAGAAAAGAGAAGTTAAAACAAAAACTTCACAATTTTTTTCATGAAAAAGCTGAAAGTAAGGATCTTCTCTATCTCGAGAAAATTATCTTATTGGTTATTCTTTTAGTTTTTACACTCATAGCTTTAGAAGTTAATAAATCTGTCAGTTATAGAAAATATGATAGAGTTCAATTTAAATCAGCAGGATCAACACTTTATGCCAATTTATATTACCCTACCAAAACTTTATCATTTCAAGAAAGGAAACCACTAATTATTTATTGCCACGGTATTGGAAGTAAGCGAGATTTCGATCTTAGAGTACCCATAGAATTTACTAAGCGAGGATTTTATGTAGCTGCTTTAGATTATCATGGTCATGGTGAAAGTGGTGGTACTATTAATAATATTGATGAATCAACTGATGTTCCTGCTCTTGCTCAAGATTGTACAAAATTACTCGAAAAACTAAAAACCTTATCATTTTTCTCAGATGTGAATGCAACTCAAGTTGGACTAATTGGTCATTCACTTGGAGGGATGGTTGTTCTTATGAATCAAGCTTTGAATCCAGAATTTAAGGTCACTGTTGCTTGGGCACCACTCGTTAATTTTACACCACCTCGATATGGTCTCAGATGGCAAGAATATGAACAATATATACCAGTTAATCTATTAAATGAAACAAATAGTGAAAACTTGTTAATAATAATGCATCTAAAGGATGAGGCTCTGGATTATAATGAAAATGCATTAAAAGCTAAAGAATTGACAAATTGCTCATTAATTAATATAACTACCCCATTAATTGGAGGAGGTCATCAGTTATTCTCTAACAAAGTTCTTTTCGATTCGATCAAATGGTTTGAGCTTAATTTCTTTAATTCTGAGACGATTAATGGACCAATTGATATTACTTTTTATTGGAATTATGTACTAATTTTCTTGAATTTGGGGTTACTTATTGCAATAATATTCTTTCTGATATCGTATTCTGCAAGATTTTTTCGATTACGACCTGAATCTAACGATAAGAGTATTGAAAAGCAGGAAAATAAGTTATCTCTAAAGAAGAAAATTATTAATCGATTTATATTGAGTACTAAAATTATTCAAATACTACTTTATTCATCATTTTTTATAATAAATTGGTTAATCTTTAGTGAAATTTTTGGTTTAATAGGAATTTTTTACGCATCTTTAGTGTTTAGTAGCTGTTTCTTAATAATCAAATTTATTATATATGTTATACGTCTAAAAAGGCATAAAATTAAATTCAATAGGACTCAATTGAAAAACGTGTTAAAACAAGAATTTAATGTTAGTGTACTTGTTTATTCGACAATTTGTTCATGGTACTTCATATTAATTTATTTACTTTTTTCTTTCTATTATCCATTTGCGTTTATGTTCCCTTCTAGTATAGTTAATATTTTCTTATCGATCGCAATCTTCCCAATATATTTTTCGATAGAAATCTTATTCCGAGAAATTCTATATCCCTTACTAAATTTCATAAAATCTGAAAAAAATAAAGGTAAAATAATTATAATATTTGCTTTTATAATCTATGTAATCTTAATGGTTTTAGCTATAAACTACACATATTTACCCTCAGTTTTATTTACATTTGTTATTTTTCTAATAGTTACAGTAGGGAATACTATTATTTATGAACATACAAGAACTTTTAGTGCCGTCTTAATTAGTTCATTTACTATTATCCAATTATTTTTCTCTGCAGTAATTTCTAATGTAATTGGAATCAGTGCTTTTTATCATTTATTTTAACATTTTTCTATAGAAATTAGGTGAAATCATTTTACATAAAATGAAGAGTACCTTTTTCTCTAAACTATATTCTGAATCTTATGTTTTTTCTAATTTGGAATTACAAGGTTGTCAAAAAGTTTTTTTCCTGTTTCCAGGCGCCATAACCATGAATAAATAAGCATATAGCGAAAGTATATAATATTATTTTCTGAGCTGTTGCTTGAATTGTTAATCCTTCAATAGTCTCCCTGCTTGGACCCATAAACATTAACAGTAAATAGAGTAATAAGAAAACAGTGAAGACCATGAAATTATATGCATATTTCTTAGGATAAGTCTTATTTAAGAAAATTGCAGCGGAATACAATAAGGATACCACAAATCCCGAAGTGAAACCCATCTGTACAAACCATGCATGAGCAGCAATATTTATGTCAGCAGGAGCAAAAGTTATACCTGTAAAACAAAAAGAAGTGAAAAGTCCAAGGGCAGAACCTGTAATCGTGAGCCACTTCTCAATTTTAGTATCTTTAAAAAAAAAGGGGAATGCAATAAAAGATGGCATTAATGTGATCCCAACAATGAAAAAAGCCAATGAAAAGAAAATAAATGCAATAATATTGGATTCTCCTGAATGTGCTACGGTAAGACCAATCTCACTAAAAAAATTCTGAAAAAACGAGTAACCTGGTCTTGTAGGATCTAAACTTGTTCCGCCCGCATAAAACAACATTCCTATGAATGTTAATAGGATAAATTGGAAACAACCAATCATATTTGAAAAAAAAGCATATTTCTTCCAGTTTTTAATATTCATTTTTATTTCCTCTTTTATAATTTTTAAACATAACGTGCTCTACTCCAATGAGGATTATCGCTGGTTTGCAAATACCATCTAAGTAATTGTTCCTTTAATTCGGCTTTAATCTGTTCATGGACATTAATATCAATTAAATTATTTATTTCATTTGGATCATGGGTTAAATCATACAATTCCTCTTTTCCAGCGTCTCGTATTATTAATTTCCATGATTGTGTTCTAATCATTGCGGACCGAGCGACAGTTAGAGGTTGCTGCTGGGGTATATTTGTTTTATCATAATAAATGCCTAAATGTGGAATATCCGGGCTTTTAATAACATCTTCAAAGCACTGAGGCTCATTTATATTATATCCCCCTTCTGCAAATACAGCATTTCTAAAATTGTTTAAATTTCCTTTAATAAGTGGAATAAGATTCTTACCAAAATGAGTGTAAGGGGTTTGTATTTGAGCTATATTAAGTATTGTAGGGAAAATATCTATTGTTTGGACCATCTGGTCTAGTTTATTAGTTTTTGGAAGAATTCCGGGAATTTTCGCTACTAATGGTACTTTAATAAGACAATCTTGAAATCCATTCGGCCATTTTTCAGTTAATCCATAATCTCCTGTGTAATCTCCGTGATCTGAAAAAAAGAAAATAGCACTGGTTTCATATTCTCCTATTTCCTTGAGTTTATTTAATACTTCTCCTAACTGGTTGTCTACTCTGGTAACCATCCCATAATAAGTGGCAATAATTTCCTTGAAATCTCCTTCTTTAAGGTTCATTAACCCATATCTTTTATGCATTAATTGCATAAATTCCGGTTTATCATCGAACTTCGGTTGTATTGGCGCTGGGACTTTATTGCGATCATACATAGAAAAATATGGCTCTTCTACAGTATAAGGAGGGTGTGGAAAATTTAAAGCAATAAAAAGGCAAAATGGAGTATTTGGATTTGAATCTAAACATTTTAGTATATCTTGAATGATAAAGAAATCAATATCTTCTGATTCTTCTTTAGGTGTTTCACCATAATAAAATGATTTATTTAAGTAATGGTCTTTAGGAAAAGGATTAGACTTAAAGAATCGCGGTCTAATGCGAATTCGCTTACTCGTACTTAATTTTATTGAATTTTTGTCGAATAAATCGTTTCTACCAGCCCAAATAACATTATACCCCTTTTCTTTAAGAAATTTAAATAAATTTTCCTCATGAGGTTGTAATAGCTGGTATAAACTTCTATGTCCATTGGAATGTACATATTGTCCTGTGAATGTACAACATCTTGAAGGAACGCAATAAGGATTCACACTAAAACAATTTGTAAAGGCAACACCTTCTTCCGCCAATCGATCCATGTGGGGTGTATTGATATTGGAATTAACAGCACCTCCTAAGGAAATTGTATCCCCTCTCATTGAATCTGGCATAAAAATTACAATATTGGGGGGAACCTCTTTTTCAACCATAATTAATCCTCCTTGATATTAAATTTCAGTGACTTTAAAGTAATTATACTATCGGGATGACAATAATAGATTTAGATATTATGTCTTAAAATTGTATACTATTAACAATTTTTCATTATCGGGTAAAGGAAAAAAAAAATATGGAATAAAACTACTTAGAGATTCACTAATTATTGGATTTTTTTATCCATTGGTGTATTTAATAAATGGCATTTCAGAGTCCAGTTTTCGAGAAAGTTTTTCTGGACCTGCGTAAAGAACAACAATTATTACGTATATCCCGATCATCACTCCTCCAGCAATTTGGAATACCATCTCAGGCAATAGTCCTAAATTACCAGTAATAAATCTTCCATTAAAGTTAAAGCTGAAATGGAAGATTATAGCTATTATCAGACTTCCATTTGTATTATTATATCCCCAGGTCATCAAAATAGTAATGACAAGGACTAATGGAACATAAATATAAAACGGCATTCGAGCTTCAACAAAGTAAAAAGGTAAATGCCAACATGCCCAAATAATTCCTAAAATTAAACTAGAAGCAAGAGCTTTAAATCTCGCTTCAAGTCTTGGTAAAGCAAATCCACGCCAACCTCCTTCTTCACTTAAAGGACCCATTAATAAATTAAAAAATAAACTACCAAAGAAACTAAGCACTGTATATCCAGAGACAGGTCCTGGCGAATCACCTCCGAATAAATGGTAAAATAGTGTAAATATAAGTGGACCAATCATCAGAAAAAATCCTGCTAAATACCACTTATAATTAACTTTCCATTTTAAATAACCTTTGAATAGCTTCTTAATTTCTGTCCAACCTCCAATTAAACCTGAGACAATTATCGCTGAAATTGTTGGACTAAATACACTCAGAATCATCATAGGAATATAGAATAAATCATTTAATAAAATGACAAGAATGGCAATTATCGTTATGACATAGGTGAGTACAAAAAAGATGGTAAGAGAATATTTTTTAGTTATATCTGTGAAACTCATGATAACTATTTTGTTATTAGTCTTTAAAAAACTATCACACTAAATTATCAAAAAATAAATATAAATATCTTTTATTAAATTACTTAAAGATAATTAGCTAATTAGCGTGACTTAAGATTGTTTGATAAAAATTATTTGGAAAAAGTTAAAGAAGAAAAAGAAAAATGGGACAAGATATATGAAAGTCTAAAAGAACGAAATGTAAAATTTGTTACTGATTCTGAAATCCCTATTAAAAATCTTTACACCCCTTTAGACATAAAAGATAAAGATTATATGAATGATATCAGTTTTCCTGGAGTGCCACCATACACACGTGGTGTTTATCCATCTATGTATAGAGGGCGTTTATGGACTATGCGATTATTTTCAGGTCATGGGACTCCTGAAGAAACAAATAAAAGATGGAAGTTTCTCTATGAAAATGGTGAAACAGGGTTTAGTGCAGCAGTAGATGCGCTAACTTTTAACGGAATTGACCCAACAGAACCCGATGGTGCACCTGAAGTTGGCACATCTGGTGTACCACTTTATTGTATTGATAGTCTCTTTGCCTTAACTGAAAATATTCCTATAGATAAAATCAGTGTAGCTTTAGTAGTAGAGCCTTTCACTTCTGCTCCTGTTTGTTCTATGTATTTTAACATGGCGAAAATACGGGGTTATGACATAAAACAGTTGATAGGAACAACTCAAAATGATATTTTAACTATGACAGTAGGATATATTCCATATAAAAATAGTCCTCCTAACCATATACTTCGTTTAGCATGTGATTTCATTGAATGGACTGTGGCTATGAAAAATGTACCTAAATGGCATCCGATAAACTTCACAGGATATAATTATAGAGAAGGAGGAATTGATGCAGTGCAGGAACTAAGTTTTGTATTTGCAAGTGCATGTTCTCATATTGATAATTTAATTGAAAGAGGATGGAAAGCAGATGATTTTGTTGGGCGTTTAGCATTTCACTTGGCAGCACATAAGGATTTTTTTGAGGAAATTGCAAAATTCAGAGCTGCTAGAAGAATATGGTATAAATTAATGAAAGATAGGTACGAAGTTAAAGATCCAAGAAACTTAATTTTTCGATTCCATGTACAAACTGCTGGATCTTCCTTAACCGCACAATCACCTAAGATTAATATAGTGAGAACAGCAATTCAAGCGTTAGAAGCAAATTTGGGGGGATGTCAATCTTTACATACAAATTCTTATGATGAAGCAATTTGTTTACCATCTGAAGAAGCAGCTTTAGTCGCATTAAGAACTCAACAAGTAATTTCAGATGAAACTAGAATCCATAATACTATAGATCCTTTTGCTGGATCATACTTTATTGAATGGTTAACGGACGAAGTTGAAGATAGAGTATGGAAATATATCGATAGAATTCAAAAAGTTGGTACTATTGATAAAGCCCTCTCTACGGGATTTTTATATAAAGAAATGAGGGATGCTTTCCATAAACGACGAATGAAAATTGAAAACGGTGATGAGATAATGCTTGGTGTAAATAAATATGCCGTCCCTTATGATACTGTCACGGATGTTTTTAGAACAAACAAAGCAGCAATTGATATTGAGATTGGACGTATTGAAAAACTAAAAGCTCGAAGAGATAATGCAAAATTAGAAAAAATTTTAGATAAACTACGGAATGTTTGTGAAAAAGAAGAGAATGTAATGCCAGTAATCATGGAAGCGACAAAAGAAGGAGCAACTGTCGGAGAAGTGTGTAATATCTATAGAGAAATATGGGGAACTTGGGATCCTCCATTAGCAATTTAAATAATGAGGTGCTTAGTATGAGTGAGAAAAAAATAAGAGTATTGATGACTAAACCGGGTATAGATGGACATTGGCGTGGTGGAATTGTTGTATCAAGAGCAATTAGAGACGCCGGTATGGAACTCATTTTTGGAGGATTTCAAAATGTACAGCAAATTGTTGAATCTGCAATACAGGAAGATGTTGATGTCATAGGATTAAGCATTCATTCTGGAGCTCATTTTGCTTATACACAACAAGTTATTGATCTATTAAAAGAACGTGGAGTCCTTAATAACGTTATGATTCTAGTCGGTGGAGTCGTTCCTGCTCAAGATTTTTCTAAATTAAAAGAGATGGGAGTCGCTAATATATATGGTCCAGGAAGCATGACTTCTGATATCGTGGAATTTATCAAATCCAATGTCAAAAAATAAAAAAGACATGTAATATTTTTTTCTTTAAATTATATTTTAACAGCTATTTCTAATTGAGGAATGTATTTTATTGAAAATCACGCAAGATATTGATACACTAATTAATAGATTTAAAAAAAAAGACAAGGTTGCCTTAGCAAAATTAATATCACTTATAGAAAATGAACCGGATAAGGCACATGAGGTTTTTAAACATTTCGAAGGAATAAGTCATGATTCATATATTATTGGAATTACGGGTTCTCCTGGTGTTGGGAAAAGTACATTAACAGGTAAAATATCTAAAAAACTATTAGAAGAAGGTAAATCTGTTGGGATTATATGTGTAGATCCTACATCTCCTTTTAGTGGAGGTGCATTTTTAGGGGATAGAGTACGTATGACAGATATTTCATTACATCCTAACGTATTTTTGCGTAGTCTCGCATCAAGAGGTTATAAAGGAGGAATTTCAAGAGCTGTTTTTGACATAAGTTTATTATATGAGGCTTATGGAATGGATGTAATCATCATTGAGACCGTCGGCGTTGGACAAGCCGAATTTGACATTTATAATCTTGCATATACTGTAGTAGTAGTTTTAGTTCCCGGGTATGGTGATGCGATTCAAATGCAAAAAGCCGGGATTATTGAGATTGGTGATATGTACAATATAAATAAAAAAGATTTAGGTGGAGAAGACATAGCTGTTCAAATAGAGATGATGCTTGATGATACTACATTTCAAAGTGGTTGGAGACCACCAGTTTCCATGACTGATGCAATTTCAGGCGAAGGTGTTGAAGAACTTATACAGAATATGTGGGATCATAAGGAACATCTTGAACTTTCAGAATCAATAAATGAGAAAAAAAAGAATAGATTTTCCTATAAAATTAAAGAATTAATTTCTTCCAAAATTGAAAAATTGATTTCAGAGAGTTTCATTAACGAAACTAAGATTAAAGAAATTGTAGATTATGCGGTAGATGAGGGGAAATTTAAAATTTATCGGACAATCCATAAAAAATTTGAAGACGTGAATTTTGAGATAACGAAGAAATAAATCAATCTTCTTTTAAAAATTATTTCTAGTAATGTCTACTCTAATTTTACTTTTAGATAAATATTTAAATACAATCTTTATTAATTAATAGTTTTTTTTCAACTGTTATTATAAGAAATTTAAAAATCATTTTATGGAATAAAAGCTAAGGTGATTTGTTGAGTGAACGATTCTAATAATACTTTTTTAAGGAAGGATTTTAAAGATTTAAGTAAATTTATTACACATGAGGAAATATTTGAAAAATGGGAAATCTTGGTTAATATAATGGCTAAGATCATCCAAGTTCCCGTAGTATTGATCATGAAAGTTGATAAACTGTATATTGAAGTATTCTGCTCGAGTGAATCTGAGAAAAATCCTTATAAAAAAGGAGATAAAAACTATTTAGCAGGTCTTTACTGTGAAACAGTGATAAAATCCAGGAAGAAACTATTAATTCCAAATGCCTTAAAAGATAAAAATTGGAATATGAATCCAGAAATAAAATTAGGAATGGTTTCTTATTTGGGATTTCCATTATTTTATCCAAATGGTGAAATTTTTGGTACTATATGTGTGTTAGATACTAAAGAAAATTATTATTCTAAAAATATTGAAGATTTAGTCCTTCAATTTAAGGAACTCGTTGAATCTCATTTATCACTTCTATATTTAAACACAAAAATTAAAAAATCAGAAGAAAAATATCGAAAGTCTTATGAGCAAGTAAATTTCTATAAGGATCTCATTACACATGATATGAACAACTTTGTTAATGTGATCCAAGGTTCGATTGAACTTTATTCATTATTGAACAATAGTCCAGAAAATTTGCGAAAAAAAGAGAGTTTTATAGAATTAATCTCTAATTCTTCAAATAAAGCAAGAAAATTGATCTCAAATATAAGCACATTATCTCAAATACAAGAGGGACAAACTTTTTCCTTAAAAGAAGTTGATATTATGAAATTTTTAAATGAAGCAATAAAATTCACTCATGAATGTTTCCATGACCAAGAAATTGAAGTTAGCATAAATGCTTTTGATAAACCAATTATTATTCAAGCAAATGATTTATTATTAGAAGTATTTGAAAATATATTAAATAATGCTGTAAAATTCAAAAATAATCCAAAAATAGAAATAACTATAAAAATTTCTAAAGAAAATAAAGAAGATAAGGATTATATTAAAATCGAGTTCCTTGATAATGGAATGGGTATTCCCGACGAACAAAAAAATTATATTTTTCAGAAATCAGTTGTCATTAAAAAGGGAAATGGACTAGGTTTTGGATTGTCAGTAGTAAAAAAAGTCATCGAACTATATAATGGAATGATCTGGGTTGAAGATAGATTAAGAGGAGATTCCTCGCAAGGATCCAATTTTATAATAATTCTTCCAAAAGAGGGTTTTTAATATTATTGTGCAATTCTAACCTGATCAGTATTGGATCTTTTCATAATGAATTTTTAACTTCATGATTTTTTGCCCTAATCATATAATATAAAGTCATTTAAAATCTAAGAATTAATAGATGAAAAGAAAACAAAATTTTAATCTCTTAAAAAATTCATTTATAAGAATTCTCTATAACAAATTCATATACTTTTTAGTAGATATATTTTAATTTATGTTGTTTAAGTTAATCTAAGAGTATCTTCAAAATTATGAACGCACGTGAAAGAGTAATAAGAGCATTAAATCATGAAGAATCCGATCGAATTCCTCTTTTTTGTCAGGTTATCATGCCAGGATTTAAAAGGAGATTGTTAGATTATTGGGGACCTTCATATAAAAAAGAAAGGCGATTTGTATTATCTTATCGAGATTTTAATTTAGAATATAAATTAGGATTCGATGCAGCATGGCATTTTGATGGTTCTCCAGTTTTTATTCCTCTAAAACATATGCAAGAACATCCACTCCCCCAAATAGATGACGATAATAAATATATTGATTATAATGGGAGAATCCATATGAAACATCCCCCAATCGAATCAGATGTCTCCTATTACATTAAAAATTATATTAATGATGAAGATATGGCAGATTATTTTCATGAAACATATTTTTCTATTGAATGGGAAGAAGCACCTGATTTTGCCACAAAAATTAATAAAAAATTGAAGAAATTCTCTACAGATGAGTTTGTTCCTTGTTCTCATTTAGATCCAATTTTAGAACCACTCTGGCAGGGTCTTGGTTTAGGTCTTTTAATCAAGTTAATACGAAAAAATCGAAGTAAGATTAAGCAATATATCGATCTAAGAGAAAAAATTTTAAATCAAGCAGCTAAATTAAGTGCCGAAACAGATTTAGATATATTCTTTATATGCGATGATACTGCTCTAAAAGGCACTACTATGATAAATCCTAAATATCATCGTGAACTTATCATTCCTTCTTATAAAAAAGCTATTAAAGAACTTAAGAAAGCTGGGAAGTATGTAATATTTCATTCTGATGGTTATACTGAACCTTACTTCGAGGGATTAATTGAAGCAGGATTTGATGGAGTTGAATCTTTAGAACCTATGGCTGGAATGAATTTAAAACATTTAAAGGAAATTTATGGGGAAAAATTGTGTTTAATTGGTAATATTGATGTATCTCAATTATTACCTTATGGTACCAGAGAAGAAGTTGTAACATCTGTAAAGGAATGCATAAAGGATGCAGGTGAAGGAGGTGGATACATGCTTAGTCCGTGTACAGACATAACTAACTCATGTAAACTTGAAAATGTCATTACTATGATTTCAACTGTTAAAAAATTCGGGAAATATCCATTAAATCAATAAATAGAGAGATTTCAAAGCATATTTAATCTTTATTCTAACCCTTGTTTTTCAATCTTTTTCTATAATTTTTTTTAAAGGTTTTATAATCTCCTTCTGCTTCATTTCCTCCCATAAAAGCTGGCAAATAATAAGCAGCATCCATTTTCCTGGCAAATATTAAATTCATAAATAACCCTGTAGGGTTTAAATTTTTATAGAGATGAGTCGCGTGGTTAGGAGTTTCTCCAGCGTTATCTATTATAAGATTCTTCCCTGCTGCTTGAATTTTTTTATATATCGCCATCCATTTCTCATTATCAGATGATTTATCCCCCGCTCCTGGAACCCATTGAATCCCTGTAATAGAAGGTTCTTGTAACAAATCATTTAAATGTGGTATTTGTCTTGGCCCATCTAGATGATATATTGCGTAATCCATGCTTTCAGCTTGAGTAATAATATCTGGTAAGACAAATCTTCTAAAATATTTTGGAGAAAGCATGGCGCTAAAATCAGATTGAATCGGATACCATCTTCTTGGACACCAAATAGGCATCCAACTATTACATCCTTCTACATATCGCTCAATTATTGTTTGAAGATCATCGTAGACTTTTAATAATTTTTCAAGAATAATTGTTCGACACTTATCGATAATTTCTGGTTGTCGCTTCATTGTAAGGATAATTTTAGTAGGACCCAAGAATGAAGATATGATGTCCATTACACCACCAAGATCAGTTAAAGCAATAGAATATTCATTTCCAGATCTTTTAGCGACATCTTCTGTTATTCTTAATAAACGAGCATACCAAGGATTATTCTTATTTAATTTCACACCTTCTAAAAGTGGGATAATATCTTCTAAAGATGTATCCCTATGGAACCAAACTGTGCCTGATTGAAACTTCGGTATAATACCAAAAATTGAAGCCATAATTCCTGGACCATAATTTGGAAATAATCTAGGGATAGCTTCACCTCCAAAGGATATACTTTTTAAAATTTCTTCAAAAATAATAAAAAACTCTTCAATATTATCCCAGTTTTGAGCTAAATACCATGGCATTCCAAAATAATCAAAAATATATTCCATCTTTATATTTTTTGAATCTGAAAGGAGATAATATGCTATACATGGCCTATCAATTATTTCATGATCCCACCACGCCTTTAAACGCTCCTTTGCATCATTTATATCTTCTTTATATGTGCTCATTAATTCAGCTCCTATAATTTTAAATGTTTAAAAAAAAGAATGAGTTAATAAAATGAAATTTTATTTAAAATCCTAATTCCTTCAATTTATTCTTATTTTCTAATACTTTCTCTTGAGTTAATGGGTAGAATTTCCAGAAGAATAATGCACCGCATAATATGATAAGCATTGGGATTAATCCAATGAGAATTCTAATCCCCCAAAGTGCTAATTCTACATTATCTACTGCCGCAACTAATTCTACATAGGTATCAACTCCAGCTACAAACCCTGTCAATCCAAAAACAATCATAATAAGTAGCTCATCTATAAAATTTGAGAATCTACTTACCAAAGCCCATGCACCTAAAACTAAACCCTTCTGATTCTTCCCGGTTCTCACAACATAATCATCCATTACATTAGAAAGGATTACAGGTACTCCAAGTGTCCAGATACATCCTATAGCGAAACCAAGAATGACAAAGATAATAATTAAATCAACTATAGTTTGGAAAAAAGTGACAGGTATTAATGCAGCACATAGAGCAAATCCCCCTATTGTATAAACTTTTCGAGTATCATTGAATTTTTTCACAAGTTTAAGCCAAAAGGGAACAGATGCTATAGCACAAATAAGAAATATCGCCATTAAAACGGATTCCATTTCAGGTCCTACTTGTAAGATAAATGTTATTAGGTATATTAACATAGTTGTCATTAAAGTTGTCGCAACTGTGAATGTCATGTATGAAATATAAAATGCTAGGAAACTTTTTTGCTTGATAACCTCCTTTATACCTTTAAAAAATGGTATCCTTTCATAATCTTTTGAGAAATAACGATCGATTATAACCTTATCTTCACGGGCACCAGGGAGGAATAAAATAGTAAAAACTATTCCAACAACAGCGACCATTGCACCCATGATTGCGTATGCTGCTTTACCACTACTTAACCCTAAAAATAGTCCAGGAACCACCATGCCAATAACTTGGGCAATCATATCTAATGGTCCGAAATATGATGCATATTTCCTCCGTTCATATTCAGTACGAAATTTATCTGCACGAAGAGCTCCAGCATTTATATCCATAATTGTGATACAAATATCAAATATTGCATATGACATTACAAGCCACCAAAAAATTGGCCATGAATTCGTTGTTACATCAATATCTGGTGCTGAAAAAAGGAGGTAAGCAGATAAACACCAAGGTATAAAGATTATAACCATCCAAGGAAATCTTCTTCCCCATTTTTTAGTCCATTTAAAATTTCTATCAACAAGATAACCTACAAGAGGCTCATTAAGTGAATCCCAGACGGTGATTAAAGCTATAGCAAGGAAGATCATCCAAGGTTCAAGACCCAGTACTGCATGATAATAGAAATAAAGGTATAAGGTTAGCGCTGCTGTTATAAATGTCCATGTAATTTGGTACATACTGAAAGAAAGAAAGTTTAAATTAGAATGTCTAGATATCTGAGATCCCTCATCTCCTTCAATTATTTTTAAATCTGATTCCGTCATTTCTTATCATCTCATAATATAACTTTTTTAAAAATTTAGTTTTTTAATTGATACAAATTAAATAAATATAAATTGTATTTAGGAGTTTATAAATGTTCAATTGAATCTTAATACTTAAGTGTAAATAAAAACTAGAATAATTCTCCAGTGTTTATTTAGAAATTTAATGGATATTTCCTATATTTTTCTATCGCGGCTCTTAGTGCCATTATATTTTCCCATGGTATATTTAAAATATCATGACTAGGCCCAACAAAATAGCCCCCTCCCTTTCCAGCAATCTCTATAGTATTCTTAACATTATCTTCTACATCTTTGGGAGTTCCATATGTTAGTATTCCTGATGAATCTAGACCTCCCATAAAGCATAAACGATCTCCTAAAGAGATTTTTAATTCTCCTAAATCAACTCCTGCTGTAGCTTCTAAAGATTGAATACATGAAAGCCCTGCATCAACTAAATCAGGTAAAAAAGGGTCTACTTTACCACAAGAGTGAAGAACTACTAGTATACCTCTTTTTTTACATGTTTGATAAATCTTTTTATGATAAGGAAGGATAAATTCTCGAAAATTATTCAGAGATAAAAATTGATTTTCCTTATATCCCAAATCATCACCGAAAGTTACTATATCAACACCAGCTTCACTTAACCGTTTAATAATTTCAATATTCACTTTTGTATACTCATCCATTATCTCATGAATGAAGCTAGGTTTTTTTCTAATGTAATAAGCAAAACGAAGGAATGTTATACCACCTATCAAAGTTTCAGATGGATTAATTGGCAAATTTGCCATTGGATACAAGTATGGTGCAAGAGCTTCTACATATCCTTTCCATATCTGAGGAGAATAATTAACCCTGTCGTTAATCAATTCTGTGGGGTTTCCATATCGTTCCCAATGGGAATGTAAGATTTCTGGAGTTTTAAAATAACCGTCTACGTACCAAGCATAGTCTAATCCTGTATTGACTTGTCTAACATTTTTATATATACGACCATCCATAGTGTTAAGACGACAATCAGGATATTCGGGTGGCGCTGTTCTATACCTAATTTTAATTTTGTGCTCTCCAAAGGGATCCATTCCCCAAAGATCAACATTCCAAAATCTTTGCTCTGTGATGTAGTATTTTACGTTTAACTTCTTACCTTTTACCCAACCATAGTACTCTTTCCTCTCTTCCGAGTTTTTAAAGGACTGAAAAGATTGACCAGTTTGCTCAAAACCAAAATAATGGATAGGAACCATGTCTGGCTCACCATCAAGTTCAAGGGTTTTAAATACTCTTTCTCGTTTTGATAAAACTATAGGCTATACACCAAAATTTAAGGATAATTTTATAAAATTATTATTTTTAATTGGGGGAAATAAAGAATATAATAATAAATTTGAGGAGATATCTTTTCTGCATGAGTTTTTAACAGATATGTTAATCCTAAAATAAATATGTAGTCTTGAGTTGTATTAGTTAATTTAATCGAAGTAATAAAATTAGAGAATTTTTAATTAATTATGTCCTATTATATACATCTAAAGGTGATGAATGAATATTGGTTGATTTCTGTCCTGAATGCGGAAATATGTTAAGGAAAAATTCCTGTAGGTGTGGATATAACAACCAAGATATTCAACCTAAGAATGCGCCTAACACATACTTGCACGAGATTTGGAACCCTCCCTCTCCTAAGATCATCTATTGTAAATTAACGGCAACATCTCAAGATAAACTTAGAGCAATGTTGAGTAAAGGAGCTTATCCCGAAAAATTAAAGGAAATAACTAAAAATGTAAAAAATCATCTTTATTCGTGCTGTAATTGCGTTTACTATAATGAGGAGATTTTTCATTGTCAAATTAAGAATAAATATTTAAAGAAAGATTCTATTTGTAGAAGTTTTGAACCCTTTGAGTAATTTAATTCCAGTATTAGAAAATATTCAATATGATACTCGTACTTTTAGGATTTTAAAATCAAATTATGAAAAATTACAATAAAATCTTTATATACTTGAAAATTCAAAATATAATAACTGTAATCTCACATAATTGGTGGCAACTATAAATCAAATTGAAAACACAGAAAAAACAGATATAAATGTTAGAGCAAAGAATTTAATTAAAGATACAAAAATCCTCAATATTACTAGATTAGCTAAAATGTTGGTTGATTTATATGGTCAAGATGAGCCCTTTAAAAAAGTAGGTAAGTATGAGGGTAAAGAAATTGAATTATACCTTAAAGAATTAGATGGATACATTACCTTTATTCTCACAACAGATCGGAATAATTTTAATTGTCACGCAGAGAAAGCTATAGATCCTGTTGCAAGAATTTTTATAAATGTTAAAGAAGAGAAAATTCTTACTGTGATAAGTAGTATAATTCGTTCTAAGAGCAATATTTTTGGGTTAGCAAAACTTTTAAAATACATCATTCCAGGAAAAGCTAAAATAAAAGGATCCTATAGTGCCGCGATTAGATTGGTAAGATGTTTAATGATAGGTAAGCATGAAATGTATAAAATGAGTAAATGAGGTGTTCTATTATAAGTTTAAATGATGATCCTTTTTTATCAATCTCCAATTCTATAAAAAATTCTTATATTGATGAGTGGCAAAAAAAAGGTAAAAAAGTAGTAGGTTTTTATTGCACTTATATCCCAGAAGAATTACTCTATGCGGCAGATTTATTACCGTTCAGAATTAGGGCAACTGGGAACAAGGACACTGATCTAGGAGACATATATATGGTTAGATTTACATGCTCTTTTGTTAGAGCAACATTAGATATGGCTTTAAGAGGCATCTATGATTTTTTGGATGGATTTTTGGTTTGTAATAGCTGTGATCATAGTCGGAGAATGTTTGAACTATTTGATCTTAAAGTATTTAATCGAGAGAATTTTAAGAAGAAAGTCCAAAGATTTTATTTAGCATTACCTCATATTATCACTGATGAGGGATTTGAATGGTACAAAAAAGAAGTAGAAGAGCTTAAAGAAGAGTTGGAGCAAAATTTTAAATTAGATGAAATAACAAATGAAAAATTGACAAGATCTATAGAGATCTATAATGAAAATAGAAAATTTCTCAGAGAAATACACAAATTAAGAATTCAGAAGAATCCTAAACTTACAGGCAGTGAAGCATTACAAATAAATATGGCAAATTCGTCAATTCCTAAAGATGCTGCTAATGAAGAATTAAAAAGGCTTAAGAGTTCGCTTACCA
>JABXKB010000337.1 GCA_013375485.1 Promethearchaeota archaeon
ATGATGTTCCCGAGAATAGTATATTAGAAATTATTCAAGATGGTTTCAAATATGGAAAAGAAGTTATCCGATATGCCAAAGTAATCATATCTAAGAAACCTAAACCTCCAGAACCTGAACCTGAAGAAAAAAAAGTTGAAGAAGAGGCAAGTGAAGGAAAACTACAAGAAGAAGATATAACTAAACAAGATGAGGTTGAAAAGAAAAAACATAAAGAGAAAAAGCACAAAAAGCATAAAAAAGAAGAAAATTAAGAAAAATGCAATCTAATTTTTAACAGGATCCATCCTCTTAATCTCGTTTATACCATCAAAATCATGATCGTGAGAATATATTTTTTTTACGTTATTTTCTAATAGACTGGCAGTTATGAGAGCATCGCGACCTCCAATGTTATATTGTCCAGCAATTTCAAAAGCATAAAGAATGGTTGATGTGGAAATATTGAATATAATTATATTATCAGAATCAACTATTGTAATCAATCTATTTTTTACTTCTAAATGATCAAATTTGTAAGCATATACTAATGCATGGTAACTTTCCATGAATACAATACTAGGTATAGCAATAATCTCTTTACCAGTTGCTACATTTTCTAATAGTTCTACACAATATTTATGCTCTGGTAAATCACTATTTAAAGCATACACTATTATATTAGAATCTACACCAATCATAATTTCCACATGCTCTTGCTTGCTTTAATCGCATCAATATCTTTTTCACCACTAGACAGAGGGTGCTTCAATACTTCTAATAATCTGTTTTTTTCTTCACTTTTTTTTCGTAATTCATGACAAAATATTAAATATTCTCCGATTTTCATATTCAACTTAGCAGCTTCTTCTTTTATATCCCACCATTTTTTCTTTAAACTATCATCAATGATAATATTGGTTCTCATGTATGTAATTATGTATTACATACATAAAAATATTTCTTAAGTTTTATCAATGGAAAAAAAGAAGTTTTAATATTATATTACCGAAAATCAATTAAATTTAATTTTTTTTTGAATACATACATAGTTATGATGAATTTTTATTATTTATTTGAATCATATTTACCATAAAATTAGTGAATTTTAATAATTAGATCTAATATCTTTTTTTTGGTGAATATATGAAACAAAAAAGTTCTAAAGTTAAAGATTTTATAAATGAAGTTATTGAATTATGTAAGAAATATGAATTTTCAATTTCACATGAAGATACTCATGGTGCTTTTTTAATTTGTAATTATGACATAAAAAACATTGAATGGTTTAGAAATGCATTTGACAAGACAACTAAATAAAGGTTCATATTCTGATATATCTGAACAAATAGAAACAGAAGAAAAAAAACCAAAAGAAAAAAACTAAAAAGCATAAGACAGAAGAAGAATAGGAAAATCATAATTAAAATTTTGATATTTATTTTATTTAACCTAAAAGATTAATAATTCTGAATTTCTATCTAACATACTAATTATTAAAAATTGAACAAAAATGGCAGAAGAGCCCCAACTTCCCGCAATTCCTGCTATAGGAGATATAGTGGATCGAAAGAAAAGATTTGTTGAAGAAAAGCACAGCGTACTTAAATGTGGAAATTGTAAAGAAGACATTTCAAGAGTATTTAAACCTGGAGACTATGTATTTAAAAAAGTAGAAGATGAAGAATGTGAAAAATGTCATAGGAAAAAATCCTTAACAATTGTAGAAATCTATTCTGAATGGATTGATCCAAAAAAAAAAAAGTAACTCAATTTTAATTAAGTTGAAGAATAATAATGGATGTTGATTTAACCCCCTTTCAAAATCAAAAACATATTAACATAACCACTTTTCGCAAGAATGGAGAAGGTGTTTCTACTCCTGTCTGGTTTGCAGAGGAAAACAATAAAGTTTATATATGTACAGGACCAAGCACATTTAAAGCCAGACGCATTCGAAATAATCCAAATGTTAAAATTGCACCAAGCACTTCGAGTGGAAAAGCTACTAGTGAATATATTGATGGTGCAGCTCAAATTCTACCAATTGATAAAATAGGACCTATCAAAAGGTTATTTAGAAAAAAATATCGGATGTTTCGATTATGGAATGGCATGTTTAATATAAGAAAGAAGGAAGCAGAAAAGCATATTTATTTGAAGATTACTCCAAATTAATTCTCGATTTTGAATTTATATTTTTACTATTCAACATATTGTTGAATGACTCTTTTTCTATTAATCGCAATATACATACATCCTAAAGCAATGCCAATTGCAATTAAAATTGAGATAAACACAACAAACTCTAAGATGCCGAGTGCACTGATATCGAAAAAGTAATATAAATAATTACCAGTAATTGTTCCATGGATAACTGCAAATATCATATAACATAATGGATATGTGATCCAATAGAGTAAATATTTCCATTTATATTGTTCTTTAATTTCCGTTAATATCCAATCCACTATAAATGCAATAGGGGTAATATAATGCAGAACTAGATTACTAAATGCTGCGAATCCTGTTGGTTGGTAAAAGGGACTTAAAAAAATCGCGAAGAATACGAAAGTTATCGTAATATAGAGAGTAAATGCACCTTTTAGTGGGCCTGAAATCTTGTCAAGAGTCTCTGGTTTATTATACCATAAAATTGCTAAAGTGAACCATATAGTTACTATTAAATTTGTTTGCATAGTAAAAGCTTTAAAACTATTAAACCAATCGAGAATCGGACCAATAGTAACAGCATAGATAACTGCGCTTGCTATAATTGTAAACCAACTTAATATCATAAAAACAATACGATAAATCAGAAGAGTCTTATTAGATATAGTCCAATCATTCATAGTAATATCATTATTTAAAATAAAGTAATTATATTGTTGGCAAGATTAATAAAATAAAAAATATTCTTTTATAGTTTTTTTTTATTACATCATCAAATGAAATTTCTATTTCTCTAGACCTAACATCTTAATTATCAAATTTGCTATAGAATAAGGATCTAATGACTTTTGAATAGCTTGATCGATATATTTTCTTATTTCTTTATCAGAATTTAGTAACTGTTCAACTTTTTTTGTTAATTTATGCTTTAAAATTTGGATGGTTTCATTTGTAATTCTATTTTTCATATAATTTGAAATAACTCCTGATTCTTTTAAGAATAATTCATGCTTTTTTATTAATTCAAGGAGCTCATCGAAATTTTCACCAGTTTTGGAATTTACTTTTGTAATTTCTGGAGTCCACAGTTCTATTTTAGCATATTTTTCACTTAGATCTTTTGAATCATATTTATAATTCTTTCTAAATTCTAACATTTGCTTTATTTCGGCTACTTTTTTATCAGCTCCAGGAAAATCCATTTTATTTACAGCAAAAAGATCAACAACTTCCATGATGCCTGCTTTAACTGCTTGTATGTCATCCCCTAATCCCGGAACAAGTAGAACAATTACAGTTTGAGCTGATTTGAAAATATCCACCTCAGATTGACCAACTCCCACAGTTTCAACGATGATGATATCGCAACCATAAGCATCAAGAATTTTTATTACATCCTCCGTGGCTCGAGCGAGCCCTCCAAGTTGCCCCCTATTGGCCATACTCCTGATAAAAACGTTATTAAGCGAAAAATTTTGTTTCATTCGAATTCTATCTCCTAAAAGAGCCCCACCAGTTAGAGGAGAAGTAGGATCAACACAAATAATTCCAACTTTTTTTCCTTGATCAACAAAAATTTTTGTTAATGTTGATATAAACGTGGATTTACCCGTTCCTGGTGCTCCTGTAATACCAATAATATAAGCATTGCCTGTATGTTCATAAATAGAATTAATTATTTCTTCAGATGCTACAATATCATTTTCGACAAAAGTAATTAGCCGTGCTGCTGCTCTAGGATTTCCTTTTAATAATTGAGAAATAAAATTAGAATATGCCATTCTATTATTATCTTTTCAAGTTGTTTTTAACAAATTCAACAATCGTTTTTAAGTCTGTTCCCGGTCCATGAAAACCTTTTAGTCCATGCTTTTCTAGAAATGTTTTGTCCTCCTCAGGGATGATACCTCCAACAAGCACTAAGACGTCATCTATACCATGTTCTTTTAGTTTATCCATGATTATAGGGCATATTGCATTATGGGAACCAGATAACATACTTAACATTACCGCATCGGGATCTTCTTGGATCACAGTATTTACTACATCATCCGGAGTTTGATGGATGCCTGTATAGATTACCTCCATTCCAGCATCTCTTAGAGCTCTTGCTAGAACTTTAACACCTCTATCATGACCATCAAGCCCGGGTTTACAACATAGAACCTTGATTTTTCTTTCTTTTGACATTTGATATCACCTAGTATATTGAATCTTCATGATAAGTTCCAAATACTTCTGTTAAAGCATTTATTATTTCTCCTATCGAGATATATTCTCTTACGGCATCAATAATGAATGGCATTAAATTTTCTGTTCCTCTGGCTGCTTCTTTTAATCTTTCTAACTTCTCCTTTACTTTATCATTATTTCGTTCTTCTTTTATTTCATTTAATTTTCTAATTTGTTCATTTGCAATCTCTTCATCAATTTTTAAAAGAGGTACTGAGCATGGTTCTTTTTGTTCAAATTGATTTACAGCCACGATAGTTCTTTCTCTACTCTCAATTTCTCGTTGATATTTATAAGAAGCATTAGCAATTTCTTTTTGAAAGAAATTAGCTTTTATTGCGGGAATCACACCTCCAAGGGCTTCAATTTGTTGAAAGTAGTTTTCTGCTTCTTCTTCCATTTTATTTGTGAGCCATTCAACATAATAAGAACCTGCTAGTGGATCAACAGTGTCAGTTACACCTGACTCATGTGCAATTATTTGCTGAGTCCGTAATGCAATTTTCACAGCATTTTC
>JABXKB010000338.1 GCA_013375485.1 Promethearchaeota archaeon
GAATGTGTTTTAATAAAATAGGGTCAATTTATCAATCAAGACTTAATAAATTAGAAAATGCTTGTCTATTTTATAGAGCAGCAATAGAGAATTTCAATAAAGCACTTTTAAAAATGCATCCCTTAAGAACCGATTTTTGGAATAAACCCAATTTACTAATACAAAAGATCGTAGAATTAAGAGACATTGTCGAAGAATTATTACCAAATCTAGAAAATAATGAGTTAAAGAATAAAATTGAAAAAGATCTTAAAAGTCTACATTATAATTTTTAATTCTAATTTTGGGTTTTTTAATTTTATAGAATCATAAACTTAAATCCAAAAAAATTATATTTTAAGAATAATTATCTTACATACTTCTTTTGGTGATTGCCACGCCACGACGTAAGCAAAAAATTAAATATTCAAGAAAAATTGTATGTAAAAACCTTGAACCACAAGGTAATATAAGTAACAGTCTTCAATCCTTATGTTATTGTCCAGCTAGAGGGTTAGTTTTGGGAAATCGGGCGTATGTTTGCCAAGTGTGTACAATATATGACCCTGCAAAAAATAATCGCCGCTTTTCAGAACTATATGAAGAAAGCAAAAAGATAGCGGAAAAAAAAATTAAAGAAAAAGCAATAAAACTTGAAGAATTTGAAATTGGTGAAATAACATCTGATGAAGAAATTGATTTAACAATTGATGAATTTGAGGAAGAGGAAGAAGTAGCACCATTGAAATTTGAAAAGAGAAAAGCTGTAAAGGCAGATTTGGTAGACTCCGAAGATTTTCAGGAAGTTGAATGTCCGTTCTGTGGAGAATTATACGATAATCTCGCTACACATATCCGAAATTGCGAATTTGCACCAGATGATGCGAGTATTGAAGATATTATACCATCAAAAGCAAAGAAAAAAAAGAAAAAAAAGGATACTGGAAAACCATCAGTAGTAGAAAAAGGTACAACAGAAAAACAGAAGTGTCCATATTGTGGAAAAGAGTTTGTTAGACTTGGACGTCATCTTAATTCATGTGCAAAAAAACCTTCAGATGCAGAAAATGGTGAAGATGAAGAATGAATTCATATATAAAATATAGATAACCCTCAATTATTATCATTTATTTAAGATATAATGCATAGAATGGAAGAAATATACTACTGTGAACCAGTTTTTCGACCCCCATCCGAAGCATATTCACTGTTAATTCAAGTTACTGAGGGTTGTACTTATAAATGTGATTTTTGTGTCTCTAATCTTAGAAAAAAATTCTTAATTAGAGAATTAGATGATATTAAAAAAGATTTAGAAATCGCTAAACGTATTTATGGAAATAAAGTGCAACGTATCTTTTTCTTGGACGGAAACGCAATGATTGCGCCCACAGGAAAGCTTCTTGAATTAATGGAGTATTCAATGAAAATTTTTCCGAATTTAGAGAGATGCGGAGTCTATGCTCATGCTAAGGATATTTTAAAAAAATCTGACATACAATTAAAAGAATTATCGGAAGCAGGATTAAAAATTGCTTATGTTGGTTTTGAATCTGGGTATGATAAATTACTCGAGGATATTCATAAAAAAGCTACTAAGGATGATTATATTAAAGCATCAAATAAACTAATGACAGCAAATATCACGTTGTCGGCTACTTTTATAAATGGCCTTGGTGGGGCAAATAAATCGGATATCTCGGAAAAACACGCTTTAGAGTCAGCGGATTTAGTCAATAATATTTGCCCAGAAGATGATAGGATTTGGTATATTGCTTTTCTTACTTTAATGGTACCTTCAGGAACGGAAATTTTTAAAAGATTAGCAAAAAGGGAATTTTATCAAATGGATTCTTTAGAAATATTACAAGAATTAAAGTTATTCATTACAAATATTGAATTCCAGAATAAAAAAGCTAACTGTGTATTTCGAAGCAATCACGCTAGTAATTACCTTCCCATTAAAGGAATTTTGGATAGAGATAAACAAAAAATAATTGATGTTCTTAATTATGGGATTACACATACTAATATTCTAAAACCAGAATTTTACAGAGGTTTATGATTTCTTTAGAGATTTAAAGTTAAGAAAAAATTAATTATTAAAAGCGGAATTTTTTGAAAACAATTTCCTGAGTTTTAGGGATATAGTCTTGAATAGGACTTTTTGGCTGCTTTTGTATTAGATTAATAAATTCAATTAATTGTTCTTGGTCCATAGCCATTCTTTTAGAAAGAGCAGAAATTGAAAGTTTCTCAAAATCTTTTGAACATTGAAACAATCTATTACTTATTAAATTTTGATAAGTTAATGAAATTAACCTCTTCAAATTTGGGAAATTTTCTAATTTTATTTCTCTTACATACTCAAAAATTTTATCGGAAGCATCATGGTAATTTAAAACTTTATAACAGCATAATATTTCATACATTTTTTTAATAAATTTGAAATATTTAGTAATATTTATATTAATATCTTGTAGATTATATTTATTAAGATTTTGGTCTACATCATTCTTTAACATAGCCAATAATTTTGTAAAATCTTCTAGATTAGCTTCATTAAGCTTTTCTTTTAAGAGGTTGTTGAATCTACGTTCGTAAATCATTCTATGATTCAGTAATTCATCTCTTACTTGTTTATTTATTTCATAAAAATTAATAAGTGTTTTCTCAATATTAAAAGATCCTTTATGTTCTTCTATTAAAACTAATGCTGATCTTACTTTTTCTAAAGCAGAATTATAATCTCCATCCTTTATTTTCTTTAGAATGATAGATTTATAATAATTTAATTCTTCGATAAGATCCTTTTTGTTTTTAAAACGTTCAAGATTGTAATTAATACTCATTTACTCTCTTCTAAGATATCAATTAGATATATTCTTATTTCACTAACTAGTATAGATCCAAAATATAAATTTAAGTTTTTAGGAAATCTAATAGATAAAATCAATCATTTTTAATAATAGTTCAATAACTCATTATTCCTATCAAAGCAATACTAATTATAATAGAGTAAAGTCTAGATTCTTTCTTTCTCAACGATCTTTTTTTTATTATGCCTATTTTGAGGTAGTTAATCCTTTTCTGGCTATAGCTGTCGTTCAACTATAGGGAATCGAGTTTCGGAGAAGATACCTTGGGAACTCCGATAATTGAAGGAAATATTCCAATTATAAGTTTACAGAAACATAAATTAAAAGAATTTTTAGGGAAAGACGAAATTGATTAATTAGGGAGATTTATTGCAAAGGATCTAGGTAAAAGAGTGGCTGAATTACTTCTTAAAATTAAAAAATAGTTGTTAAATAAAAAAAATTAGAATTTTAATTACGAGCTCCACATAAAGGACATACATCTGAATCTCCAATGGGATTACCACAATCTTTACAACGTCTTATACTATCCACAATATCTACTTCATCTTTATCAATCTTATCTTCAAGTTCTTCGATTTTTCCTTTTGAAAAGATTGATCCCTTAATATCACCAGGCCAGACGATATTGACTATAATGCCTGAAATTACGAGAAAAACACATATAACAATGAAGATGGTTAAGTCGTTACTAAAATTTTCTTGTAAAAATGTTATAATTACTGAAATCCAAGATACCATAAATTCCCCAATCGGAGTTACGATTGGTTTTAAGAAGATCAAGATAGCTCCAATAATATCAGCCAGAATTCGGAAAAAATCATTGTTTAAAAAATCCAAATCTTGTAGAATTATTTTTATCACCTCTTTTATGATTTCATTCGATCTTCTCGAATTTTCTCTCGGTTAATTGTAAAATCAATTATATCATACACTCTTAAAACAATTGTTAGAAAGTATACCCCCATATAGACTAATATCATTGTTTGGATATTTAAACCTACAAATCCAGATACTCCTCCCATCTCTAAGTTAAATATAATTTCTGTCGCACCAGAAAATTTATAACTCCATATATACAAGCAATTTACAAGCACCTGAATTAAAGCAAAGACTGCTCTTCTAATTGATTGCTTCGGAGAAGAGTGAGTAAAAAATGCACAACCACAAATTAATAGCCCGAATGCTGTTAACCAGAATATTATATTAACATAATCTTGTTCTGAAAATTCTAAATAAGCTCCAGCATAATCTCGAATTAAAGAGAATGTATACATAGGGATGATAATTGTAGTAACCACATAAATACCAGTGAAAATAAAACCTTTTATCATATTTTTAGGCGCACCCATTTTTTACACCCCCTATGGTAAACCTCCTAATTGTAAATCAAGTATTCCTATTCTTAGAGTATGTAATCCTATTGAATAATCTAAGCTGATTATTATATCAGCAAAGAATTCTATTGCAGGCGGTCCTCTATACCAATCTACCTCGCTGGTAAAATTTGGTAAAACACCTAGATTAAAGTTACTTAAATCTCCTGTAAAGGTAAATGTGCCTGTTGTTCCTTTAGGAATATTCCCAAAATTTTGATATTTTGTAAAAATTTGGACTTGTCTTGTTGTATTCACTCCTGGCACAGGATCATCTACATGACTATAGTTTAGATTAAGATTAATGAGAAGTTCAAGATTTTCTAAATCAAAGAACCCAGAATTAGTGAGATTAAAAGGTAAAGTAAAACTAAAGTCTTCAACTTCAAATGTAGAATTATTTATTTGAAGATCGAAATCTGCATTATCAGTATCTAATCCAATAGTATCCGGAGTTGTAAGGATTAAAACTGCAGATAATCCACCAAGTATAGACACAAGAGTAATGGATATTATTAGTAAAAAAATAAAAATTCGAAATATTAGCCTAAAGACTCGAGATGGCCTCATTATAATCGAGACAAAATATTTGTTATATTTATTAATTTTTATTTTATTTAGATATATTAAATTAACTTTTATTAGAGTTATTATACTTATA
>JABXKB010000339.1 GCA_013375485.1 Promethearchaeota archaeon
TAAAAAAAGCATTACAACTAATGGTCCACCAGCAATGATCCCTACAGATCTAAATCCCCAACATATTCCCTGGACTCGTCCAAGTCTTTCTTTAGGATAAAGATCGAGAATGAGTCCATCAATTGCAGTGTCTCCCATTGCTACGCCAATAACAATCATAATACCCAGAAGTGTTATCATTAACATCGCATTATCAGGTGTTAATACAAAAGGTACTAATATCCAGATTAAACCCGATATAATCGAAGGGAAAATTATCCAGGGTTTTCTTCTACCCATCTTCTTCAAACCAAATTTATCAGAAAGTATCCCATATATGAATTTCACTCCAAAAGGAAGAAGGATCATTGACATAACTGAAGAAATCTCACCTGCATCTAACGTTGTAATTAATTGTAATAAGTAGATTGGTATAATTGTGGTGAAGAACGATTGTGTAATGCCTTGAGTGAAATAATTAAGTGAAAATATTCCAATATACGGCTTTTTTAATTCTACAGCACTTTTTTCCATAGGTACTATCAAAAAAGTAATAAAGTTTTCTAGTGAATATGGATTTAGAAGTTACTATTATTTATATACGTAATATATTTAAGTAGAACGATGAATTCTTCAAAAGAGAAAATTTTCTTTGATTATGTAAAAATGAGTTTTTAAAAATTTATTTAAAAACTGAAGAAAAATAGGAAAATTCTACTTTATTTTTTTATAGGATAATCTCTCCTTATTTGGAGTTCACGTTTTAAGAATTTAATTTGATTTTTTATAAATTTAAGAGGTTGTGGTTGTATTTGATTTCCAAATTTAAGTAAATGTTCTTCTAAAAGATTTATCGAAAGTTCTAATCTATCTACTCTATTTTGGACTTGGCTCAACATAAATTTAATTTTCCTCAAACCCATGTTCTTATGTTAATTAGTGTTTAGGAAAAATTAACTAAAAAATTGTGAGAGTCCTAAAATTTTATGGATTCTTACTAATAATGGCTATTTATTTAACCACAGTTTCTTAGTTAAATATACTCATAATATAATTAAATCATGAATTTTTTTATCAATTAGAAAATTTTTGAATAATTTTTTAAATTAGGGTATAAGTAAAATGACAGATAAGTCCTGGTATAAAGTGGCAAGAACATTTATAAAAGCAGGAGTATTTCCCGTCCCCATTAGTGATATATTGATAGAATTATTACAAACTCTAATAACTGAAGAACAAGCAAAATTTGTTTTAATATATAAAAAACCTTCAATGACACTTGAGGAAATTAAACAAAAAATTGATATGGAAGAACACGAGATAATTGAAATGCTTGATACATTAATGCATAATGGTATCATTGTGGGTACGAGAAGTAGAAATACTGGAGTTATGGTTTATCGTTTAATGGGTTTATATCCAGGCATTTTTGAATATACATTCTTACGGGGGGAGAGTTCAAAAAGAGAGAAAAACCTAGCAGTATTATTCGAAAAACTTTTTGGCGAAATAAGAAAAGGAACTCAAAAGAACTATGATAGTATAATAAATGTGTTTAAAGATTTACCACCAACTGACAGAACACTTCCAGTTGAAAAGGAAGTAGAAGTTGGAACTGAAACTGTAATGCCATTTGAGGAAATAAAAAAATATGTTGAAGAATACGATGATATAGCCTTAGTTCATTGTTATTGCCGCCATGCAAAAGATCTTATTAATGAACCTTGTAAATTAGGAGCATCAAAAAATAATTGTTTCCTTTTTGATAAAACTGCTAGATTTGGTATTGAACAAGGTTTTGGAAGACTTGTTTCAAAGGAAGAAGCAATTAAAATATTAGGAGAAGCAGAAAACGAAGGATTAGTCCATAAAGTATTTCATGTTCATTCAGATACCCGTAGAGGAATTGAAGCTATTTGTAATTGTTGCAAATGTTGCTGTGGGATGATCAATATGTATTATCGTGGTGCTGCACCAATGCATACCATATCCTCTTATTTAGCACATGTAGATGAGGATTCCTGCGTAGGGTGCGGAACTTGTGTCAATATGTGTCCAATGGAAACAATTAATTTAGATGATACTATTGCTGTTATAAAGAAAGAAAATTGTATTGGATGTGGAGTATGTGCTCATCATTGTCCAGAAGAGGCTATGCACCTGGAAAGGATTGGTCCAAGAAATGTTTTTATCCCTCCTAAAAAAATTGTAGCAGAATAGATTCAATTATACTCTTTAAAGATTTATTTTATTAATAGGAGGTTTAATTTATGGTTGTTCGTATAACTTATCATTGTAATTATCAAATTTTAGAGTGGGAATGGGCTTCCGATAATAAGATGATGCCTTATCCCTATTTCACCTCTATTTATTTGATTGATGGCCTTCTTATTGATTCTGGTGCTCCAGGAGGTGAAAATGATCTTCGCAAATTTGTTGAATCTCTCAATCATAGTCAAACCATTGAAAAATGCTTTATTACACATTCACATGAAGACCATGCTGGCGGTGCTCATATGTTAAATAGTGAATTTAAAATACCAATATATACAAGTGAAAAAGCAATAAGTCTGTTAAAAAAAGGCAATACTTATCCTGAATATCGTCAAATGGCTTGGGGTCCAAAATTATTGCCAGTTATGGCTGAAATTATTGATAAACCAATT
Organism: Promethearchaeota archaeon; assembly: GCA_013375485.1. GTDB lineage: Archaea > Asgardarchaeota > Lokiarchaeia > Sigyniarchaeales > SOKP01 > Loki-b32. Next base: position 2,646 of record JABXKB010000339.1, read on the forward strand.
GTAACAAAATCAAAAAAATATAAGTTTGAATTATTTCCTATGAATGGACACGCTCCAGAATTGGTTGCTTTAATTGAAAAAAAAAAACAATGGGCATTTGTAGCTGATGCTGTACAACCAAAATATAAAATGATTTTTGGAAGAAATAGTGATATCCAAGAGGATATCTCATTGATTTATCAATCTCTTTCTAAACTATATGAGTTTACTAAAGACATGGATGAGTTATTAATTTTTTCTGCGGGGAATGGAGTACTAAAAGGGAGAGAAATCATTTTAAAAAAAATGGAAGAGATTGATAATTTATACAATCAAGTTTATAAAAATAGTATGTTAATTCAGAAGGAGGGATATTCTGGAAAACGTCTAATAAGAAAAATAATTAAAAGCTTATTTGGCAAAGAAAGTATTATAGGACCGCTAACTCAAGGCGATCTTTCTCGTGAAAACCTTATTATTTCCTTGCTTAAATGGGAAAATAAGTAATTAATTTGTTATGATAATTCTCTTGGAAGTTTTATGTAAAGAGTCTAATGACCCAGTTTTTCTAAAATTTTTGATAATAAGGATATTAGTTTTCGTTTGGAAAATATTTTGCTACCTGTTGGAAAAATCTTTTGATAGAAGCCTGTTTTAAGAATTTCTTTTTCTTTAAGTAAATCAAAAGTATATTTTCTAACATTTCACCTTTATATTTTTCATTCCTGCACTTACCTAAAGCTGAATAACCCGTTCCACATTGTAAATAGTTAGAAGTTGCAACTTTGTACCATTTATCATTTTTTATTAATTTACCATCAATAGTGATCTTTTTAATTTTTGATAAGGGTTCTTCACCTGGATCATAAAGTATTCGAACATTATTAGAAACTTGTACATTACCTAGCCAAGTTCCTCTAAATCCCCTTCCGATTCCATCCTTCATTTGATACTCGGGAAGTAATGATTGTTCTAAAGTAGAGATAATATCACTTCCTTTTAATTCAACTAGAGTCGGATTTAAAGGAGAGGGGCATATTTCATGTAATAATAATTTTGTAACGACTGGTTGCTCGAGACTGTGGGTCAAAACACCACTATTAATAATTGCTAATTCAGCATCTAAAAAGTCTTTTAATCCATCAGCTAATAGGTTTCCTAATTCACTTTCTTCTGTAAAAGAATGTGTTAAGAGTTTTTCAATTAAATATAAAGGTCGAGATAATCTCTTTTGAGCAATATTATAATTCCGAAGAATCAATTGTTTAATTTTATGATCAGGCATATTATTACCGACGGGAATCAATCGATTCTGAAAACTCTGAATTTCTTTTTGTTTTAAATCGTAAGTAACTGTTAATTCACCAATACTTTTCCCATGATGATTAGCCTGACAAATTATTACACCATTTTCAAAATGCTTATTATCAATCGCAGTGTGAGAATGCCCACCAATTATAATATCAATATTTTCTATTGTTTTAGCAAGCTCTTGGTCTGAGTTAAAACCAATGTGAGTCAAAACAAGGAGAAGATCATAATCATTTCTATTAACTTCTGAAATAACTCTCTTTACTTCTGCTATAGGATCTTTTACTAGAAGATTAACTAGATTATAAAATTCATTATAGGCAATAGTTACACCAATTATTAAAATTCTTAGATCTCCTAATGTAAAAATTGTATAGTCTTCTAAACCTTTTAGTTTCCTTCCTTTTATATCATAAATATTACTTGTAACTACAGGAAAATTAGATGACTTACAAATAGATTCAATTACCTCCTTACCCGAATATCCTTCACAATCCCCTAAAACTCTTGCTACACATCCAAATTCGTTTAACATTTCAGAACTAATCTTCCCATTAGTTCCTATTGTTTCTATACTAGCAAGATCTACGTTATCACCAGCATCTAAAAATAATGTATTTATATCTTTCAATTTATGTATTATAGAAGCAATTTTAGCATATTCTTCATATCTGCTATGGAGATCATTAATGTATAATACTTTGAATTTCACAATCTTATTTAATCTAAATCAACATATCAATTTATTCCATTAATGAAAACGAATATATAAAATTTTGACAAAATATGTTTATATGTTAGAATTTTAAGAAATTAGATGAGAATTAGTCAATCTTCCCTATAGATTAGGTTAAAAATTTTTTAAATTAATTTGTTAATTATTACTTCAGATATATCAACTGAATATTCTCCCGTTCTTCTAATACTTTCAATAATGTATCCTAT
>JABXKB010000340.1 GCA_013375485.1 Promethearchaeota archaeon
TTATTTAATAAAGATAAAGTACGCAAAATAGCTTCTTTTTTATATTGTTTAAATAATTTCCCTAATTCTGGAGGTGCTAATGCCACCAAAATTGCTTTTTCTTCCGTTTTTTGTAGTAGCAGCTGGTAGATTCTTCTTTCATTATCCATACCCCATACAAAATTCCATGGCTTTATATCATAATCCTCAGCATTAGGACCAACAATTCTTTTAATGCTTTCTACCCATGAATAATGTTTGAATTTATACAAGTTTGAGAGAATATCATCAAAAAACTCAGGTTCAATTATGGGAAATGTCTTAAATATATCTTTCAATGGATATAATTTCACTTCTGTTAATATCTTTGAATTTAATGAATCCCAAGGTGTTAAAGTATAGATTTTAAAAAAATTGCTCATATAATATCTAAAGGGGGTATCAATAAAAAATTGATTTTATATTTTAAATTGATAATTTTTAAAAATCACAGTCAATATATTATTTTGTATGAATAATATTTGGGATATTAAAGCTGACGTTGTTCAAAAAGGAGATAAATTAAGAGATGTCTCTCCTTTACATGATAAAACTGAAGTGGATGAAAATGGTTTCACTCACTATGTATTCAGTAAGGTAATATTTAATAATCCTTGGTATAAAATACCTGAAAATGATTTAGAATTGTTAAAAAAGTACCTAGATGGAGGATCGAGAGCATATCCGTCTGATGGTAGTATCCCCTGCGATATTGTCGCTGGAGAGGCCAGAGAAATAATAAACAGAATTGTCGATATATCAAAAGATCCTAAGCATATTTATTATAAGGATGCATGTGAGGCAATTCAAGATGGTAAATTCTCCTTAATTCGAGGAACGTTAAAACTATATTTAGGAAAATACACCTCAAGAGATTGGAGGAGAAAGCGCTTCACAGATGATTTGGACTTCTGGACTTTCCAGATCCATTTGTTAGACCATGTTTTAAGAGAAATGGGGTGGATAAAAAACAAGGAGACGGGAGAATTCGAAAAAACTGTTCAATGGGTTAACCCTGACACGAAAGAAACGAGGAACGAGGCACTTTGTGCTGCAAATAACTTAAACCAATTACTTGATTTTGGAGCGGGTAGTTATCTTGAAGGAACTAAGCTTGGAGAAATTTTTAATAAAAAGCTAAAAAGAGGTCATGATGTTGATCTTAGTGATATGATGAATGTAGCTTTATATAATAATGGTTTAGTCGGTAGAAATAAGGATGAATGGAATGAAGCGTGGATTTCTTTTGAAGCAGCAACTAATACAAGGAATTCTAGAATTACTTCAAACCTTATTAGTTTATGTCGATATTCATTGGGAACTGCTGATTATTTAGAAAGGGTTAGTAAAGCAATTAGTAAATATCATGAGAAAATTCTTGATAAAAGTGATTATACTAATGAAGATTTAACAAAAATTAGTAGTATGTCTATTCACTGGATGAATCATTTAGAAAAAAATGGTCCTGATGATACTAGAAATATGATACATAAATTTTTACTTGAACAGAAAGATGAAAAGCATATTCAAGCGAAAAATCTAAAGAAGTTTGTGAAAAAAATTTTGAAAATACTCAATTCCAAATATGAATATCTTAAGATTATATTTGAAATTAAACCTTAATCATTTACTCTTTTTTGAATCCTATTTAATACATATATTTTATAGAAAAAATATTTAATAATTGCTTAAAACGAATTTGCTTATGACAAAATTTAAAATAATCACAAAGAAAGATTGCTATTTCTGTAATAAACTTAAGGAGTGGCTTATTGATAAAGATATTGATTACATATTTCTAGATTATCAAGATCCAAAAGATTTCGATGACCCTATCATGAACAATCCGACATTCAATGCACTTTATTGTGACATGAGTGCATGTGTTGAGGGAATACCGATAATACTGAAAAACGATAAAGATTTCTATTATGCAGAGATATGGGATTTAGTTACAAATACAATAATAGAAGAAAAAGCAAAAGATATTTTTGAAATTTAATACCAGTTTATTTATTTTATTAAAATATTATAATTTTTTTTATTTTACAGAAATTTCTTGGTCAATTCCACTCATTTCTTCAATAGGTAATTCCTTCTCTTTTGAAAACCGAGTTTTAGTGACTCCGTGAAGAAGCCAAAATCCAATCATTGCTATAAAGGACAGTATCCCCGCAAAATACCACACCCAATTAGGTCCAATATTGTCTAAAATTAATCCAGCGAGTAAAACTCCAAAAAGATTTGGAATTGCCCAATGGAAGCCATACATTGCCATATATCGACCTCGTTTATCTTTAGGCGCAAAAGATGCTGCTGCTGTCTGTCCAGTTGGCATCGCAATCATTTCGCCCACCGTTAGAATTCCCATAGCGATGAAAAACAAATAAACCTCAGAGATAAAACCATACATCCCAAAACCAATCATATAAAAGAACGTTCCAAGTGCTATCATTTTCATGGGATCATACTTTGAAATTTTTCTACTTATCCAGAATTGAAATAAAACTACCATTAACGCATTCATACTCAGCAATAGAGCAAATCCCTGTGCGGGGAACCCATGAACGTCCCTTAAGAATACCGATAGTGTACTGTTTAATTGCATATATACCAAAACTGTTATAGCAGACACAGAGAGAAACAATACATATACCCAATCCTTTAATACTTCTTTATATCCAATTATTGACTTCATTACTGTTTCTTCTGGTTCATCATCTTGCCTTTGAGGTTTGGTCTCCGGAATGACTATAAATACAATAACCGCTGTAATTATACTACTGAAAGCATCCGCAATAAATAATAGCATATAGGATTGGGTTGCTATAACTCCACCAAGAAGAGGACCGATCACTGCTGAAAGATTAACAGCTACTCGTAGGATTCCAAATCCTTCTGCTTGTTTTTCAGTTGGAAGCAGATCCGTTACCATTGCTTGTCGTGCAGGACTTCCAAAATTACCAAATGTGCCTAAAAACGCTGCAATTATGAAAAATAGACCCAGATCATTGACTAAGCCCATCAAAATACTCCCTATCCCGCTTACAACCAAACCTATCAGAGCAACTATTCGACGGCCATATTTATCTGCTAATGCTCCTCCGATCATACCTCCAACTATATTTCCTGCTGAAAAGATGGAGAATAGTAATCCAACTTCTGTCATCCCTACTCCAAAATGATCGGTAATATATAAAGAGAAAAAAGGAAATAATAGAAATCCTCCCAAGCGGTCAATAAAAGTGGCTAATGTCAGTACTTTGAATGTATTGGGAAATTCCTTGTATAGACTTTTAAATTTTGAGAACATAAGTAAATTTTCTAATTTATAGTTACATATTAAAAATGTACTATAAATTTTCTTTAATCAGTTTAAAATAATAATGGTATTTATAGTTTAGATTGTTGAACTACATTTGAACTTATTTTTAATCCTCAGTTTGTAACAATTTAAGTCATTTAAGGTGATTTATAAGGATATAATTTATTAAATACCTTCGTGAAAGATGCGTTTCACGATCTATAATATTTAGTTTTTAATCTTATCTCGTTATGAAATGCTTTTTTATTTATAGGAAAAAAAATATGGAAATCTCTTATTCGATTGAAGGAGCGGTAAATTCAAGCAATTCTTCTTTTATGGGTTTTTCTTCTTTTGAGAAACGTTCTTTAGTGATCCCATGAAGTAGCCAAAATCCTATCATCGAAATCAAAGATAGAATCCCCGCTAAATACCATACCCAGTTTGGTCCAATATTCTCCATAACTAATCCGGCGGCTAAAACTCCAAACAGATTCGGAATCGCCCATTGAAAAGCATATACAGCCATATACCGTCCTCGTTTATCTTCTGGAGCGAAGGATGCAGCAGCACTTTGTCCAAGAGGGAATACAATACATTCCCCCACTGTGATAATACACATAGCAACAAAAAACAGATATGGTTCAGAAATAAAACCATACATCCCAAAACCAATTATAAGAAAAATAGTTCCAAAAGCCATCATTTTCATGGGAGCATATTTTGAAACCTTCCTAGTTATCCAGAATTGAAATAGTACAACCATTAACGCATTCATACTTAACAATAGAGCAAAACCCTGCACGGGGAACCCATGAACATCCCGTAAGAATACTGATAGTGTACTATTCATTTGCATATATACTAAAACCGTTATAGCTGAAACAGAGAGAAATAATATAAATTTCCAATCCTTTAGCACTTCTTTATATCCTATAAGGGTTTTTATTACTGTTTCTTCTGGTTTATCATCCTGTTTTTGAGGTTTGGTCTCTGGAATGACAATATATACAATAACAGCAGTAATAATGCTGCTCACAGCATCCGAAATAAATAATAACATATAGGATTGGGTTGCTATAAATCCACCTAGAAGCGGACCGATCACTGCTGAAAGATTAAATGCCACTCGTAGAATCCCAAATCCTTCTGCTTGTTTCTCTTTTGGAAGTAAATCCGCAACCATCGCTTGTTGTGCAGGACCTCCAAAATTGCCTATCAAACCTAAAAATGCTGCAAGTAGATAAAAAGTATTCAGATTATTAGCTAATCCCATCAATATACTCCCCATCCCACTTACTACTAAACCAATTATAACCATCGCGCGACGACCATATTTATCAGCTAAGGCTCCTCCGATCACACCACCAAATATATTTCCCATAGAGAAGATCGAAAATAGGTACCCTACTTCGATCATCCCGACTCCAAAACGTTCAGTTATATACAGTGCATAAAAAGGATATAATAAGAAGCTTCCTAACATATCAATGAAAGTGGCGAGAGTCAGCACTTTAAATGCTTTGGGATATTCGTTATA
>JABXKB010000341.1 GCA_013375485.1 Promethearchaeota archaeon
AATATCACTGATAGTAAATGCATCATGAAGTTCAACTAAATCAAGATCTTCTGTTGGATCAACAACACCTGACATATGATAAGCATAATATGCTGACATTCTTGCGGCTAAGAAACTAGTAAATCCAGGGTATCTATCTCCTCCTGGAAATCGTTTTCCTAAGTTATCATATAACCCTGGTCTTTCATTTGGTAAGAGAGGTATATTCATATCTCTTCGGTCAGCTACACGTAATGTATGGCTTCCAGCTGCAATATAAATCCTAAGTGGTTTGTCTGTGATTTCATAGGCTGTTTTTTCATCACATACTATTCCACACGCAGATCCGACACTCATTAAGCAACAGTCTAAAACCCGGAGAGGAAAAGCAACTATAGGAGATTTAATTACGTCTTCAACAGTTATTTTCATTGGTCCGTGAGCGTGAGGATTCATTCTAGCATAACCTCGATTTTTTACAGCTACTTCTGCCATAGTATTTCTAAACGAATCTTCTTCCTTACCAAAAATTTTCCAATATCTTTGAGCCATAACAGCATAATAACCTGTATATATATGTCCAAGAGGTGTTTCCCAATCTTTATCTGCTGCGCATGAAATAAGATGGTTCCCTTCATCAGTGGGGACTTCATCCATTCTCTCCCATCCTAATGCAAGAGCACAATCGCTGTAACCAGAAGCTACCGCTTTCACTGCTTCCCACATGGCAGAACCACCTGTAGCTCCACCTGTTTTTACTCCAATATTACCTAATGGATCCAATCCAAGCCTATCATGAATTACAGCTTCTCCAAGTAATTGATCTCCAAAATGATCGGCAAAATGACCATAATAGCAAGTATGAATATATTTTTTTAATTCACTAGGAGTCATTTTAACAAAATCAGCAGCTGCTGTTAATGCATCAATACATAGCTCTTCAATTCGCGTTTCTGGAAACGCTCTGTCAAATTTTGACATTCCAACTGTAGCTAAATAGACTGGTCGCATTAATTTCGGTATTTTTAATTGTTTTTCACTAAATTTAATCATATTAACTTCACTTTTTAGAATTTTACGTCATTTTTATTTTTAAAATTTTGTTTTCCAATAGAGTTGATATTTTATTGTTATGTTTTATTTTGATTAAAAGCTTACTAATTAGACTTATTTACATAGATGGGAAAAAAATCCAATTTGATTTAGAAGAAAATTTAAAATCATATAAGAATTGATTTACTTATTATGGATACAAGACTCCCAGAATTTCCAAAAATGGAAATTAGTAATTATATAACCCAATTAGATTTATTAAATAACCCAATATTTACTACGAAAGAAAAGAAATTTTTAACTGGATTTTATGAATATATGGAAGAAAATCTTGAAAAAGATTTGAAAATATTAGAAGAATTAAATTACATGGCAGAGGAACCTATTCAAGAAAAGAAGAAAGAAATCGTAGCTAATTTTATGAAAAAATTAGCAGAAAAAGGATATTATAGTACCGTTATAGATTTTGAAGAACATGAGGTAGGAAATGTTACTAGAAATGCATTAATTGCTTTGGTTTTATGTGGAGGTTTTTGGTCTCAAAATAGTGATAGATATATTAATGGGAATTGGAGTATTGAAATGGGTAGATTAGCAGGAGGAACACTTTATTGTAATCCTGTAAATTATAAAGCTAATGAATTTCAAAGAGAGAAGTATCTTATCCCTGTAGTAAAATTTGGTTTGATGGCAGCTTCAGCTATGACTGAATTTAATGCAGGTAGTGATATTGCTAGAATTGAGCTAAAACTTGATGAAAAAGGAGATAAAGTAATTGCAAATGGTAAAAAACTTTTTATTACTAATGGTATGCTGGCGGAAAACATTATTCTTTATGGTAGGTTAAATAGCGGAAGATTAGGAGGTATAATAGTAGATACAGAACACCAACAATTGAAAAACTTTGAATCTTCGAGAGTACGAACTTATGGAATGAACGATGCATTTGTTAGTCGTTTAGTTTTTAATGATGTTGAACTTCTTAAAGAAAATCTTCTCGAAGGAGATGGTTTAGATATTATGTTTCATCAACTAACTGAAGAGAGATTAGTTATAAGTGCTGAAGCAATAGGTGATTGCATTAAAAAGCTATTTTTCTCTCATAGTTTTGCCCTTCAACGTGAACAATTTAAACACAAATTACATCAATACCAGATCATTAGATTTCCGATTGCTGAAAATATTCGCCAGACCAATTTATTTCTTTCCGCTTTAATAAATTATACTCGGGAGATTGATAAACACCCTCAAGCAGCTAGTTCTAAAATGATGGCTTCTCAATCAATGGGTTTAAAGATTCAAACTTCTGAATTGGCTTTTCAGAGTTCAATTGATTTATTTAGGACTATGGGAGGACGTGCATTTACAGAACAGTATTGCAATCAAGTGGGACTTCTTGACGCTTACTGCATGATACATGGTGGAGGAAGCCATTATGTGCTAGGAGATGCAGAATCAAGGAGATTCTTTAAAACAAAATAAGAAAGAAACGAAATTCAGAGAATTTCTTAAGAATTTTAATTAATAAAATATACTTTAATCTTTTTTTTAACATTAAATTTATGTGATTGCTTTGAAAGATGATTTTGATATAATAAAACTTAATAGAAAAGCTTGGGATAACGCTGCTAAAAGTTATGATAAGGAATTCCATGGAAAGATACATACTCTTTTTGATTATTTTTGTGATAAACTCCCCAAAGGAGGTTATATTTTAGATTTAGGATCAGGAACAGGATTACCATATGCAAAATTATTAATAGAAAAAGGTTTTAAGGTTTTAGGGATAGATTTATCAGCTGAGATGATAAAGATAGCAAGAAAGAATGTTCCTAAAGCTAAATTTAAAGAAATATCAATGACAAATCTAAATTATAAAGAAGAATTCGATGGAATATTCTCTTCATACTCTATGCTCCTTCTTAATCCACAATTATTCAAAGAAACAGCAAAAAGGATTGTTCAGGGACTAAAAAAGGGAGGAATATTTTATCTTTGCATAAATGGACCATGGATAGAGGGTGCTGACTTAGATAAAGATGTGATCATTGAGTTTAAGGGCGAAAAAATGTATTCCAGACCATATTCTAAGGAAGAAATTCTGAATATTTTTGTTCCTTTAGGTATGAAGCTTCTTAAATTTGAGAAAGAAATTATTACTTCTGAAACTTGGGGAAAAGAAAATATGAATACTTATATTTTTAGATTAGAATAAAAATTTCTTCTCACTATCAATTTTACTATAAATCTTAAGAGAATACATTATTAAATAAAATATCTTAATTAATTATAGATAATGGATAACTACAAATTCGAAAGCTTTGATATTACACCATTAGTAGAACAATATCGCGGCCAAAGATTAGAAGATTTATATCAAAACCATCGCGTTATAAAAAATATCTTGGGTCAGTTCATTGAATTCTTTTGGGAGGAAAAAGATATACCAAATGAAATTAATTTATTTAAAACACAGAAAAAATTGTTAAATAACCTTAAAACTGTAAGTTATATTGGGGAGTTTATCGAAAAAAAATTAAATCAGAGAGGAATACAGACTCTAATAGATTTAAAATATAATTTACATTTTAGCCGTTCAGCAAATCGGATTTTAAGCTTAATAAAAGAAAAGGATTTTAAAACTCTTACAAAAAATAGATATATTAGTGATTTGGATGTAAGCTTTTGTTTTAACGTTGAAGATTTCTTGTTTTTAGATATTGAAACCTTGGGAATATTTGATAATCCAGTCATCATTGTAGGGATTGGCTTCTTTAAACATGATAAATTTAAAATTAGTATTTATTTCACAAGAGAACTTGAAGAAGAAATAGCAATTTATGAGCATCTTAGAACTAAGATATTTCCAAATTTTCGATGTTTCATAACTTATAATGGAAAAACTTTTGATATTCCGTATTTAGCAAATCGATTTTTGTATTTTTTTGATGAAAACCCAATGATTTCGAGAGAAGATCAAGCTTATGAAAAATGTAATACTAAATTCCATCATATTGACTTGTATCATCATTGTCGTCGCTTATTTAAAGGAAGGTTCAGTAATTATACTTTAACAAATATGGAAGAAAATCTATTAAATTGGACAAGAGAAAATACTCTACCAAGTAATCTGGTAGGACTATGTTATCGCAAATATAAAGAAAATCCTAAAAGATATATTGGCTTAATTAAAGAAGTTATCGAGCATAATTATTATGATATTTATTCTATGCCTATGATTCTAAAAACATTATTAAAAAATTTTTAAAAAGAAGCTAACATTTTTTATAAACTAAGCTTTTAAGAGCCGTTCTATTGTTCGATAAATCTGCTCTTCTTTGAAAGGTTTTTTAATGTAATCTTTTGCACCTTTCTCCGTAGCTTCGAGGATTGATAGCTCTTGTCCCATCGCACTTACTACAACAATGTTCGCTTTTTTATCAAATTTCATAATTTCTTCAATTGCTTTAATTCCGTCTGTATTTGGCATAACAAGATCCATTGTAACTAAATCTGGTTTTAACTCTTTGTATAAAGATATTGCATCATCACCATTTGAAGCTTCACCGATAACTTCAGCAAAATCCATTTTTTCTACTACTTTTTTAATCCTATTTCTTACAAATTGTGCATCATCCACAATTAGAATTTTTTTTTTTCTGGATTTTGGCATATTAATATATCCTTTTTTGATTCAAAAATTAGCTGTACCTATATAAGAACTTAATTTTTTATTTTAAATCTTTTCATTTCGTAAAAATATGTATTATCCACACGAATAATTAAATTTTCAAAAAAAAGTTGAAATAATAAAAGGAGTAATA
>JABXKB010000342.1 GCA_013375485.1 Promethearchaeota archaeon
ATCAGCGGGGTGGACCAATACTTTTGAAGGAATGCAACCTCTCGTCAAACATGTACCCCCCATTTTAGTATTTTCTACAAGAGCACATTTCATTCCCATTTGAATTCCAACATTTAAAACACTTAATCCTACTCCACTTCCAATAACTACGATATCATAAGTTTCCATAATTTCATTTTTATCTATATCCTTTTTAAAGTTTATAGTAATAAATAATTTAAAGGAAATAGAGCATACAAACTATGCAGTAAAAGACAGTTAGTGGTTAGATGGAATTAAAACTATAAAATTACTTCCTTGATTGTAATCACCATCGATCCTATCTTCAACCCAGATATCACCTTTATAGGAATCAATAATTTTTTTTACAAGAGACAATCCAAGACCCATTCCTTTACTTTTATAGCGTTTTCTTGATCCTCTTTCGAATATTGTATTCTTACGATAATCAGAAATACCTATACCATTATCTTTAAATTCCATTTTAATAAAGTTTTTATCTTCCCTTTCTTCCTTTCCAATATCAATGATGATCTCAATCTTAGATTTATCATTATATCTAACAGCATTTATTAATATATTTTCAAATACATCCAACAAGAGATTATTTGCAATTACGTAAAGATTCTTAGTAGGAGTGTTTAACTGAATGTTAATATTTCGAGTTTGAAAACTATTATGTAAAAATTCAATCGCATTTCTTAATAGACCATTTGCATCAATCTTTTCTAATATAATTTCAGATTCGTCAATCTCAGTTATTTTTCTGACGTTAATTATTAATTTTTTTGCTCTATTGACTTGTTCATTAATGATTTCATATAATTCTTTTAAAGTGTGAAGTTTTTCAGTGTTGTTTAGGTAAAGTGAACTAAGCTCAGCAGAGGAACTTATATTTTGAAGTATATTGTTAATATCGTGAGCGAAAATGTCTCTATAGAGATTAGCTTGATAATACGCTTTTTTATACTTCGCTTCCGAATTTTTTATCTTCTGTTCAACAATTTTTCTCTCTGTAATATTAAGAGCAGACTCGACAACGCCTAAAATGTTATGATCCTTATCTCTGACGGGATAACCTGTTACATACCAAATTCTACCATCTGATGTAGTCATTTCATTAATTTCTGGTTTATTAGTTTTTAATGATTTTACTACTGGACACCCATCGCATGGTTCTTCTCGGGTATTCCAAACCTGATAGCATTTACGTCCAATTAATTGTTCTGGCGATGAATTCACAGAATCAGCTGCTGCTTTATTCGCCCAAATAATAGTGCTATCCACCGTTTGATAAACTAAATGCGCTAAAAGGCTTTCTAAGATAGCAGATTTTTCATTTTCAGATTCTTGAAACTTTTTAGTTCTTTCCTCAATATTATTTTTTAATTCTTTATTTAGCTCTTCTAATTCTCGTTCAGTTTCGTTACGTTTTAAGGCGTTTCCTATAATATCAGAAGATATTTTAAGAAGGTTTAAATTTTCTTCACTCCATTTCTCTGAAGCCCTCACATTATCAAATCCTATAAAACCCGCGATTTTATCACCTATTTTATATGGTAAAAAAATAAGTGACTTGATATTTTCTCTTAAGAATTCCTCTTTTTCTGCTGATGCTTCAGGAGGTAAAGCTTCAACTTTTTCTATATTTAAAACTTCTCCCTTCTTTATTTTATTTATTGACCAAGGAAACACATCTATTGGAAGATTTTGAAGTTGTTCTTTCTGTGGTTTAACACCTTCAGAACACCATTCATGTGTATTACTCATTGTTATATAATCTTTATTAAATCTAAATAGATAGCTTCGACTCGCTTGGCTTAGATTTCCAATATCTTTAAGAGATGAAGTTATAGCTTCGTCAATATTATCAGGATTAACAAATCGACCCGAAATTAAAGAGATAGTTTTTTCAAATTCTACTTTCTTTTTGAAATTTTGTTCAGATTCAATGAGTTTTGTCGGTGATTCAAAAATAGTAACTACTTCTTCTGAAGGCAACTTGTATATATACATTTCAGTCCACCCATACACTTTTTCATCTTGATATAAAACTTTTGGAGAACGCTCTGATTTATCTGTTTTCCAAACCCTTCTCAAAGAATCAATAAATCCGAATTCATCTACACTTGGAAATACTTCAAGAAGATTTTTTCCTATAACATCTTTTCTAGAAACTTCACATATAGCCAAACCTGCTTTATTCATCTCTTTAATTATGAAATTTTTACCGTTATCAATTGTCTCGTAAATAACAACTCCATTATTTATATTTTCAAGAATTTCCTTAAATATTTTCTTAGTTTGATAAAGTTCTGATTCACTCAATAATATTTACCTTTGAAATTTTATATATATAACATGAACCTTCTATAATTTTGATATTAGTTACTAGATTTATTAAAACCATCCATTTCTATTATTTTAAACACATAAATAGTCAACTAATAATATTTAAATTTATGCGACAAAATCTTGATTTTGAGCATTCTTATATAGATATGATATAATTTAAATATTTCATTAGAAAAAATAAAAAAAATAAATAAATACTCTTATTTATAACATTGAGGGTAAGATTTTCGCGAGGGGGACCGCAAGACCGCCAAGTAGGGAGCCGATTGAGCTCAATTTTTTAATATAATCCTTTATATTTTTTGTTACTTTAACTACACGCGTCTTTCCCTCAATAATTGTCCCATCTTCAGAGAGTAAGAAAATTTGGACTGTCTGTTCTCCGGTTTCTCGAGGTTCTAAAGTTAACCATGTAGTATCTCCGTTTTCTAACATTGTTGACAATACACCCACAATATCCCTACCTTCAGAGGATATTAACGGTATGGGAGTATTTGGTATTGCGAATGTGCCTCTTCCTTCAACTTCGATGTCAAGCTTCAACTTATTGGGTTCAAACCCAGGTGCATTTACTTTTATAATATATTTTTTAGCTTCCGGAGAATTGTTATATAAGAAACAGAAAATATTCAATTCTGAATTTAGATATACTACTTCTTGAGCTGTTGAGTCCATATATATTGGATCTTTTGATACACGTTCTATATTATCAGCTAATTCTAGCTGTAATCTGTCTATTATATTGAAAAAGCCAGGATTGAATTTTTTGATGTAATTGAATAATTTAATGATGTCACTCATAGAGAAATACCATCTTTCTTCCATGAAAATCCCTTTCTCAACATCAAAATTATCTGAATCTACATCAATAATTTCTTTTAATTCTTGAATTAGTTGATCTTCTGATAGAACATCCTGAAATTTCAAGTAATAAAGAAATAATAATCTTTCAATAGCAAAAGTAATAGGTAATTCATCTGGTTCGGTCTCTTTAATTTTTTGAATGAACTCAAGATTCAAAATTTTGTTTAATTCTGTTAAATATTCATCCCACTTAAGAAATGTGACTGGATCTAAATGATTAGATAAAATTTCAGCGAAGAAATTATCTAAGAAGATTTGATGGGTTGTTGGTTTATAAAAATCTTGAAGACCATTGACATCATGGATATTAAGGTTTAAACTTCGAATTAATAAGGCTAATCCAAAACCCACTAAAGCAAAACCCGCTGCAGCAAATCCTAAATTAAGATCACCAAGAAATATCATTACTATAAATAATATTAAGGCAATGAAACAAATAAGAGAAATAAATTTCAACAAATTAGTTACCCTTTTTACATTATTTGCCAATAAATCAAAACCATCAAGGCTATCAATTGGTCGACCCCTTTTTCTTTCGAATTTCAAACGCAATTTAAGGGAAGATTCAGTCGAATTAGCTCCTAATAATAACATGACAGAATTGAATAAATAAACCGATAAAATCGCATAAAACACTATTGTCAATGTAATATCGAGAGGTGCGAATAAAGTAAGTACAGTTATTACTACAAGCACTATAGGAAGTGTAAATAGCAATAATTTCCCAAACATGGATATATAACTTATCATATTGCCCTGAAATTTTTCTTTTTTGAGAATTTTAGCTAAATCCTTTTCTAGGTCTCTTTCCATTTTATTTGTCATCTCTTTAATAAGTATTATATTTCAAAATTATGTAATTACAATAATACAATTTGATATTTATAATATTATTGTATAATATTCAAGGGGAGAAGATACTCATAAATTATTGTTTTTGTTTATCTAGTGCAAATTTATAACCTAAATAGAATAAACTTATTTATTGATAAAAAAAGAATGAACCGATGATAATATGGTGGGGGATGTAGGATCAAGTGAAAAAAGGAAGAAGAAATCCATTATTGATTAAGATGAAATTTTCAAATCTTTAGGTCATGAAGTTAGGAGAGATGTCATTAAAATTTTAGGAGAAAATCCTTTATTGTTTACATAAATAATCAGAAATCTTTACTAAAACTTTATTTACTAAAGTATTCATATTTCAATAATAATATTAATCAATTCAAAAAAAGGTGAACAGATTGTTGATATTGGTCAAAATCTGGACTCCTATTTTTTTAATATATCTCTTAATATCAATAAAGTAGCTATAATAAAATTAAAATACTAAAAATTATTGTGATTTTAAAATAATGAGCATAAAAACAGATTCTATAGCAATTGAAATTAAAAACCTTAAAAAATATTTTAAAGAAGTTAAAGCTGTAGATGGTGTGTCTTTAAAAATTAAAAAAGGTGAATTATTTAGCATTCTTGGGCCTAATGGAGCTGGAAAAACTACATTAGTACGTATGTTAACCACTGTTTTAACTCCTACCGCTGGTGATGCGAATGTCAATGGATATAGTATTTTAACTGGAAAAAATGAAATTGTTAAGAAAATTGGTGTGTGTCCACAGGTTATTACCATT
>JABXKB010000343.1 GCA_013375485.1 Promethearchaeota archaeon
GGATGGTATGGCAATGCGTATGATGCTTCTTAGGAACGTTATGGGCGCATCCACTTATCATTATCATACTGAAACAACTTTGAAAACCTTAAAGGCTACGGTAGAAGGTCAAACTCCATTTAAGATCTCTGAACCCGAGAAACTAAGAAGTTTTGCTGAGCGTCTTGGTTTAGACACTTCTGGTTCAGAAAAAGATATTGCATTAAAGTTATATAATTTTGCAAAAGAAGATTTTAATAGAGCCCATGGTGAACGAAGTAAAGTTGTTGAGAAATTAGCTCCACCTGAAAGACAAGAAATATGGAAAAATTTAGGGATTTTTCCAGGTGGACTTTATGGCGAAATGATGTTTTCAACAAGTTCTTGCCTTACAAATGTAGATGGATATTATGCAAGTTTAGCTCTTAAAGCAATGAGACTTGGAATTGCCATGGCATATCAAAGCCAAATTGTAAATGAATTCACTCAGGATATTTTGTTTAATATTCCCAGACCACATAAAATGCGAGTAAATCTGGGAGTATTAGAGCCGGATTATGTGAATATACTTCCAAATGGCCATGAACCATTCTTAGGATTTGCAATGGTCCAACTTGCCCGAAAATCTGAATGGCAAGAAAAAGCGAAAGCCGTGGGAGCAAAAGGATTAAGAATAATTGCAAATATAGAAACTGGACAAGAAATGATACAGAGATGGGAAATGGATGATGTTTTTTATGGATTTACGGGAAATTGGATTATGCAAGAAGCCATTCTGGCAAGTGGCTGCATTGATGCCTTTATCTGTGATATGAATTGTTGTATGCCAATTGACCCTATATATGCTGAGAAGTATAAATTCAAATTAGTTCCGGTTTCTGAAGTTGTTGTTTTTGAGGGCATAACTAAAAGAGTGGATTATAAGCCTGAAAAAGCTGAAGAACAAGCAGCAACATTAATTCAAATGGCAATTGATAATTTCAAGGAACGTAGAGCGAGTGTGGAACCTATTATGGGTTTAGACATGAATGAAGCTGTAGTTGGATTTTCAAGTGAAAGTATTCTTGCTGCTCTTGGAGGGACACTTGATCCATTACTAGATGTAATTAAAAATGGCACTATTCGAGGAGTTGCTGGATTAATATCTTGCACTTCACTCAGGGATTATGGACAAGATGTGCATACAATTCAAGTGGCTAAAGAATTAATTAAAAGAGATGTTTTAGTATTATCAATGGGGTGTGGCAACGGTGCAGTACAAGTTGGAGGATTATGTGTACCAGAAGCAAAGGACATGGCTGGTCCTGGCCTTAAAGCTGTTTGTGAGAAATTGGGAATTCCTCCAGTTCTTAGTTATGGAACATGTACAGATACTGGTAGAGTTGCCGATTTGATAGGAACTATCTCTGCAGCACTTGGCGGTGTACCAATTCCAGATTTACCAGTAGTAGCTGCAGCTCCAGAATACATGGAACAAAAAGCCACGATTGATGCAATATTCGCCCTAGCATTTGGTCTATATACATATGTCAATCCGGTACCTACAGTAACAGGAGGTGCCGATTTAGTTAAACTTTTAACCGAAGATTGTAAAGATTTAACAGGTGGAATTTTGCATGTTGAAACCGATCCAATTCAAGCCGTTGATGCAATGTTAGCCCATATTGAGAAGAATAGGGAAAAATTAGGTATATAATAGATATAATTTTTTTTTAATTTTCTTTAATTTACTAGTTTTTAGCCGTTTGGTAGAATAGATTTTTAATTTTTATAGAACACTTTTCCTGAACATATCTCAAGATTCTATTTGAACATGTTCGAAATCAAAAATATATAATCACATCCATTTGATATAATCATGACTGAAACAAAACTACAGAAATTAGTAAAAAGAAAAATAATCAAGATTGATGAAGATCTTTGTACTGGATGTGGTAATTGCGTAGTCGACTGTGCAGTAATATAAAGAATGATTTATATAGCATAAAAGGCGCGCTCGTAGTTATCGATGGAAAAGCTAGGGTTATAAATGAAGTTTTCTGCGATGGTCTTGGTGCATGCATTTCTGGTTGTCCTGAGGGTGCACTTGAAATAATCGAAAGAGAAGCATTAGAATTCGACGAAGTGGCTGTTGAGAATCATTTAGAATCTATGAAACATAATGAACAAGTTGAAACGGAACAAATAAAAGAAATTGTTTCTAAGCATACTCATCAATGCGGTTGCCCTTCTGCTCAAACCATGGTTTTTGAACAACCTGAAACGCAAACCGAAGTAATTGGAAAGATTCCTTCAGCTTTGAGACAATGGCCTGTTCAAATGCATTTAATCAATCCTCGAGCGCCCTATTACCAAGGAGCAGATGTACTCCTTTCGGCAGATTGTGTAGGATTTTCATATGGAAACTTTCATAGAGACTTTCTAAACCAGAAATCCATAGCGATTGCTTGTCCGAAACTTGATCAAGGAAAAGAAGTATACATTGAGAAAATTACATCATTGATTGATGACGCTAAAATTAACACACTTACAGTCGCTATTATGGAAGTACCATGCTGCGGAGGGTTATTAGCCTTAGCTCAAGAAGGCGCTAAACGAGCAAGCAGAAAAGTTCCAATAAAATATGTTGTCGTGGGTATACAAGGAGATATTTTAAAAGAAGTATGGATATAATATTTTTTAATTTTATTTTTATTATTTTTCAAATAACACTTTCTTTTTGATGATTTTTCTAAGCATTACTGATAATCCCGATTTAGATTTACCCAATTCGTTAGCTAATTCCTCTAAAGAAATAGTTCTAGGAATTTCAAAAAAACCGGAGGATATCGCTTTATCAAGAATATTTAATTCATCTAAAGTTAATTTATAATTGTCATCTTCAATATTATATGGAGAAATTCCAATTCTCAATAATTCAAAGTTAATCTTTTTCTCCTCAAAAAGAGTTAGTAATTGATCTATCTGTTCTCTACTTGAAATTAGCCTCCAATAAGCATATCCATCTTCTACTCTTACTGGGAAATCCACAAGTACTCCATATTTTATTATAGCATATAATAAATAAGGATCTTTTGTTTTAATATTGAATTTAACTTTATTTTCTTCCTTTTCTAAAACACTTAGCTCAAAAACAGAAGGATGATTACTGACTTCTTCTAATATAGAATCTACATTATAATGCATTATTTCAATTACACTATTACCTATGGATCTCTCAAGATCATAAGGAAGGAAATACGAAATTTCCATTTTTATATCAGGATATTTTCTAAAAATTTCAGAAATCCAGAGCTGCTCTGGAAATTTTATTTTAATTCTAGCTAAGCTCGGTTTATCTGAAGCCATCTTGAAATATTAGTGTTGAAGATTTTAAAACTTTATTTTTTATATAATAATATTTAATTATTATTAAAAACAAGTTAAATGCATTATTATGGTGGAAAAGGAGAATTTATTACTTGGAATATGTGGAAGTCCAAGAAATCAAGGTACTGAATATGCTGTTCAATATGCTTTAAAATATGCTACTGAAAAGTTCCGATTTGATACCGAGTTTTGGACTGTTAGAAAAAAAGAAATTAATTTTTGTCTTCATTGTGATTATTGCATTCGAGAAAAAAAGGGATGTATTAATAAAGATGATATGGAAGAACTTTATAGTAAGTTCGAAGATGCCAAATTTCTTCTTTTTGGTACTCCCGTATTTCAGGGTAATTTATCTGGTCAACTTAAAACAGTAATAGATCGATGTCGCGCAATGGTTGCTAAAAATCCTATTGTATTTAGAGATAAGATTGGTGCGGCACTAGCTGTTGGGGGCGATCGAAGTGGAGGACAAGAAATTGCTATTCGAAGTATTTTAGATTTCTTTCTGCAAAATCATGTTATAACTGTTTCTGGTGGCGCTTTTGGAGCAAATTTAGGTGCTAGTCTATGGAGTAGGGATATGGGAAAAAATGGTATTGAAAAAGATGAAGAAGGGTTAAAGGCGATCCGAAAAGTAATAAAAAGATTAGTAGAATTTAAAAAATAAGTAATAAATTTAAATAATTAAAAAAATCTATTTAACTTCGAACAATTTCTTAGCTTCTTTCTCTCTTAAGCCGCTTATTCCCCAGAGTTCCTTAAACCAATATTTTCCTTTATGAATAACAACGGGGGTGTTTACTATACATCCGTCTGCATCACAGAATGTAGTTAAAAAATTATCATCATGCAATAACTCGTGTACAAATTCCTCATCATTTATATCTCGTTCAATATATCTAACTTCATTTTTATTTAACCATTCTTTTAATTCATGGCAACGATGACAGTCTTCTTTAGTTATAACTATAGGTGTTTTTGCTTCCATATTAAAAAAATAAACATGGGGAATAAAAAAGCTTTATCTTCTAGCTTATAAATTTATTAGATTAAAAATCAATAATTCAACAGAAATTTACATATATTGTTTATAAAACATTTAATATTTTCAGAAACTAAAAACTCTTAAAAATTAAGATATAAAATAATAAAATCAAAATAGAGGTGTTAATATTGCTAAGATTGAAAAAATCAAAAATAATAAAAAGAGTTAAAACAGCTCAATTTATCGGGAAACAATTATCGAGATTAAAAATGGGGCAATCTTATTACTCAATTGCAGTGTCAACGGTAAGTGCAATATCATTAATTTCTTTAGCTTTTAAAATAACATTTTGGATGCTAATTATAGTATTTCCATTTCTTCTTTTGGGAGCATTTATAATTGGATATTTTTTGGATATTTATAATATTAATACTATGGATACCCTTAAATCAAATGAAATTACTCATAGGTTTCTTACCACTTCCGATATGAAAACTCAAGAATTTCAAC
>JABXKB010000344.1 GCA_013375485.1 Promethearchaeota archaeon
CTACTATGCTAAATCTAAGAAGACCTATGCAAAAGATCAAAGTTTTGAACAAGATCAAGTAGGAGAAGAAAAAGAACGCTATTTAGTTAGTATAGGATTAATGAGTTTGAAAACTCTAAAAGACTATGATATAATGGGATGGCGCGGAGAGTTTTATTTCAAAGTGGACGGTCCTAAAACTTTTAAGGCTAGATGGCCGGACAAGGGCACCATAAAGCTCCAGAAAAACCAAGAATTTACTTCAAGAAAGATTCTCATTTTCGGGTGTCTTTGAAAAGGCAGATATGTCGCTCTGGAGCCAATTTAAAACTATACGCGTCGGTAAACCTGCAATAGAGAAAGTAAAAGTTATTTTAAGGGAAAGAGATCACTTGAAAAAGGACGAAACTGTTGCTGAACAAGATTTTGAAATAAAATTACCATCAAAAACTCAATATGTTATTTTACAAGACGAAAAAGAAAGAACAAAAGCAAAACTTCGTATTCAGGCAACCAGAACACGATATTAAATTATTTTTATCTTTTTTTATTTTTGATTATAATTTGAATTTTTCATATTCAGATTCACATGGATAGTTATCAGTAACCCAAAATTCTCTTTTCGTAGGGAGAACTATTATTGATCCTAAAGTACCCGCTGATGGTCCATGTGTACACACCGTAAAATCATCTGGTTCTCTGTTATCATGATCACTTAAAATGCTTTTAATTGTATCAATGGTAATTTGACCTTTATTTTTGTTTAGAAGTTTAATCTCTCTATTATACCGTCTTATAGGAGATTCAATAGGAGAGATATCCATATCATCCATTTTGAATCGTACATAATCAGGGAGATTAGCATCTTTAAGTTCTTTAGTTTGGTAGTGATTAGTATGAGCTAAAATCCCATTTTCTGGTTTACGAATTGCATATCGGGTGCTAGTAGTTTCAATAACACATGTATCTCCAGAAGCATCCATAAGTCCAAAATGACACCCATTTGCCCGTTCCGTGAACTTAGTAATAAAATCTACGGCTTCTAGGGTTGTTGCACAAGTTTCCAAAACTTCTTGTACGATAAAAGTACCAGGAACACCTTTTAACCTGAAGTCTAATGGTTCTTTTTTCCAAGAGCGCCCATAATTATAACCAATAGCTAATCCTTTTTCATTCATTCCCATATGACAACCAGTAAAAGGATATTGGGTGAAATTTAAATTTTTATAAACATTATCAGGTATTTCCTCGCGAACAACCTGAAATGGTTGGAGAATATTTGGAAAATCATAATTTCTCCCAAAAATCATCGAATTATCTGAAGTAGCCTCTGGAAGGGCGAAAATCATTGAGCAAGCTTGAATTGGAGGATTTTTGTAAAGAGATTGTGGATCTCCAGACATTACTTCTATAAAATGGGCTCCATAAATTAATTTTCCTTTCATTTCAGCTGCTTTGCTCAAAGCCATCATCTTCTCAAACTGATTTGGAAGTAATCGTTGAAGTGGTTTCTTCATATTTCTTTTGCCCATTATTCCTAAAGCATATTTAATTATTGAGAGGGGTACTAATTTAGGGGTTACCTCTGAAAACATTTTTGAATGAAAAACTATATCAAACGCATTATGAATTTTATCTTTCAGTTGTTCTCCCTGTTGGAATCCTCTTTCTGTAGGATTACCCTCTATTTTAATAAAATCAACCATTATTACTCATCTATTATATTTAATAATTTTGTTCCAAAAAAATTTTATTCGAGTTTGCTCGATGTTAAATCCTAATATATAGAATCTCCAGAAAACAAGGGATACTATAAATGTATAATCTTCTTTTGATGTTGAAAATATTATAAATATCCCTAAAAAATTTTAATATATACTTTGTTTCTTAAAGATTTAAAATAATCTCATTTTATCTAAAAATAAAATCATAACTTTTTACAGAAAATTTAAGATAATTAATTCAGTTTTATTATGATATTTTTCGAATATGGAGGCAATTTCTTTAAATGACTCAAAAATTTAGCACTAATATCGAGATTGCCTGCGTAGAAGATGCTATAGGGATTTACAATACATTTAAGCAGAATCTAGTTGAAATAAGAGATATTGATCGAATCTCAAAAAGAAAAAAAAAGGAATTGATAGAAGTGGGTTTTTTACGGAAAGAAGTGGACATCGATTATTATATAAGCCTTATTAAAGATCCTACTATCGACATTTTTGTTGCGAAAATTAATAATGGAATAATTATTGGTTTTGCAAGTATTTATAGAAAAATATACAATATAGTAAAAGTTCGAGATGTTATCGGTTCACTCTCGTTTGAAAATGAAAGAACCAAAAATTTACTCCTTAATGAAGATTTAGAATTCTCATATTTAGACCAAGTGAGTATTTTACCAGAATATAAACGCAAGGGTGTTGGAACAGCAATTTTTCAAAAATCACTTACATTATTAGATACTCCTGTAGTTGCCTTTATTGTAGAAAAACCACTTTTTAATAAAGCTTCTATTTATTGGCATGAGTATAATGGATTTGAATTCTCTGCTATAAGCGAAGGCCAGTATAAAGGTAAAACGTTTAAATTCCAAATTTTTATACATTGGAATAATTAATCTAAATATGTTGTAATTATTAATTATTAAAATCAAGAAAGATATGGGTAAAGAATCATAATTTTCTTTAAATATTTTCAAATCTATTTAAAAAATATTATATTTTAATAGAATCGTTCTTCTTCTTTAATGCGTGCAAAAGCTCTGCTCTAAGTATTTCATTACTTATTTTAGGTTCAAATTTTTCTTTATCTTGTAATTGCTGGGATCGGTCTTCTTTTTTGTGTATAATCTCTGAGAATATTTTAATTAGTTCATCCCTTTGGTGATCTGAAATGTTTCCTTGGGGTTTTTTATAATAGCAATTAATAGAAGTCTTATCATCAAAATTAAAATAACCACATCTATGGCAATATAAACTTTGTAAGTATAAATTAGTTTTTGGACATAAAACGATGTCAATAATTATCTCTTTTACGTTTATACTAATTTTTTTAACATTCATTTGAATAACTATTCCTTATAAATTTGATAGACGGTTCACATTATAAAGCGTTTAGGTATAGTTTTTCCCATTTCATTTAAGTTGGGTGGGTGCATTTTTTATTCACTAAATGCTATAATAAATTTTGATGAAGCAAAAATGCTATAGTATCTATACTACTTCTTATTTCATTTCTAACTATTAATTTCACAATAGTAATAACTAAAATTGTGTTAAAAAGTAGTAAAAAAATATAATTTAATTATTATTGCCTTCTTCAGATTCAGGTATTTCTTTCAAGGAATCAATAATATTTATTATGTCTTCCGCCAGCTCATAGCGTTCAGCTCGATGCTTCTCCCGATTCAATCTTTTCTCGACTCGCAAGGGTGTTCCAATCTTTACTTTTATACCATCACCATTAAACATATTTAATATTTTAGTTTTTTCCGTAAAAATAGCTATGGGAATAATTGGAGCATCTCCAGCAATTGCAAATTTTATTATTGCTGCCATTGATTTCACTTGTACTTCATGATCATGCCTTGATTCGGGGGTCATGCCTACGAGATCACCTTTTTCATTCAAAATCTCAAATATTTTTTCGATTGGCTCTGTATCTTCTTTACTTTCAGTTCCTCGAATCATTCCTAGGCTTTTCAAAACAGGACCAGCGATCTGGTGTTTCATTAATTTTGGATCAAGCATAAAGTGAATTTTTCGACCTGATACTTGAGCTATGATTAGCATGTCTCTGATTATGTTAGGTGTTATTGTAGTTAAAATAGCTTTTCCTCTCAAAGGAATATTATCTTTCCCTTCAATTTTTAGATCCATGAAAGCTTTAAAAAATAAACCACTTAAACCTTTTACAGCACCATAGAGTATATCAAACGCAATTAATTTTGGATTTAATTTATCTCCTTCTTCCTTTATCTCTGGACTTGTACTTTCACTCATTTTTTTATTTCCTTTAATTTTTTTTATAACTTATCTATAAAAACATTAACTTCTTCCATTCTTTTTTCATAATATTCTTTTAAATCTTTTTCTGAAACAAATGTGGGAATAACCTTTTCTGTATAAAGATCAAAAATCGTACTTAACTTAGTCTTGTGTCTAAGGGTTTCAAGGAATTCCTCACCCAATTCTTTTAGTTGTTTTAAAAATTCTGTCATATCCTTAAAAAACCTCCCACTTTCCACATCTACTGCCCCATCGTGCAATTACTTTGTTCTCGTCTTGAGGCATTTTAACTTGAACAATTTCACAATTATTTGGACAATCTCCGCAATAGAATGTTGATGTCTTGAATTCTATATCACCTACATCGAGACCCCGGAAAAGTGTTTCGGTTGGATGTTCTAAATAAAAATCTCTAACTAGAATTGCCATTCCTAAGGCTCCCATTAAAACATTATATTTAGGTACGGTTACTTCACAACCCAAGTGTCTTTCAAAGGCTTGTATAATCCCTTTATTATATGATACACCTCCTTGAAAAACTATAGGTTCTGCTAATTCTTTTCCTTTTGACAAATTATTCATATAATTTCTAACTAATGAATCGCACAAACCCGCAATTATATCTTCTTTAGAATATCCCGCATTTTGCTTGTGGATCATATCTGATTCTGCAAATACGGTACATCTTCCTGCAATGCTCACAGGGTTTTTTGATCTTACGGCATAATCTCCAAATTGCTCAATTGGAATTCCTAGCCTTGATGCTTGATGATCAAGAAATGAACCAGTACCTGCAGCACATACAGAATTCATAGCAAAATCTACAATTATCCCATCGCGCAGAATGAT
>JABXKB010000345.1 GCA_013375485.1 Promethearchaeota archaeon
TTACAAATAAAATACTCACGGTTGAATCAGATAACAGTGAAAAAATAAGATCTTGTTGAACCTTAAATACAAATCTTAATTCCCCCATTTCAAGAATTTCCGGAGTCTTACGAGATATTACATTCTCAGAAAATGAAAATATTGCTGAAAAGAAAGGTGTAATCAAATTAACTTCTATATTATCAAATTCTTTTGTAAAATTTTTATGAAATATACAAATACCTGACTTTTTGAGAATGAAAAGTGAATGAATTTTCATTGCGAGGGTTACCTTAATTATCTTATAAGTTAATTTATATAAATATAGTCTTTTAAGTATTTTTAATATAGATTATAATAGAAGAAATCTATCTGCACTGCGTTAGGAGTTTTTCAATTTTTGTTTTAATTTCTTCCCATGAAGCCATTCTATTAAAAATCAGCATTTTATTTAAACATATTCCTCTTGATATCCCAAATTCTTCAATTAATTCTCTCTCATTAGTCCTAATTATATTAAGATTTAAAGTAGGAAATTTTTCTAAGCCGTTTTTGATGGTATTGATCATATATTGTGACCATGGGCATTGACTATTAGAAAAAATATCTAAAGTTAGGTATTCATTATCAGTTGTACGTTTGAATTTTGGAAAAATAAATTTTGGTTTGATTGAAGAACCTAAATCAAGGAATAGAAGAACACGGCTCCCGTCTCTATCAACCTCTTTAAATCCAAACTTCTTAAAAAAAGATGATGGCATGTATTTTATAGAGGTTCCAAACCATCTATCTCCATCATAGGTTATAACACTAGCGCCCCCATATTTTTTTGCTTTCTCGATGAAAGATAATATTAATGACTTTCCTACTCCTTTAAACCAAAATGGTGGTAATATCCACATACAATTAATTAAAAGACAGTTTTTTCCTTCTACCGGTTCTATTGCATGTTCAATAGGAATAAATTCGAGAAGCCCCATTGGCACTTGTCCTTGAACCGCTAAATCTGAATGGAGCATTTTTCCAACCCATTTATAATGAATCTCCTCTTGTCGAGGTATTTCTAATGCTACTAATATTTCTAGACCTTTTGGCATCATTTTCTTAATCCAGCATAACCGATCATCTATACCTATATCCATAAGGTCTCTTGTCTCCTGATCTACGCTCGGATCAAGGCAAATTGCACAGATAAAATCTAAGTTATCCTCAGTTATAGTTTGAATTTCCATAAAACTTGTACTCTATTATAAAAATTTAAATTAGTATACCCAATTAAATTTGAGATATTAAATAGACAAATTATTCCTTTTTTATCCAATCTTGAATAGCAACTTTAACTGATCGACTCATTTCTTGGGAGAATGCAGATCCTGTTTTGCGTAGGTAGTAATCTTGCCCAAGATTCTCTGCATTTTTTACTAATGTCTCTTTTTCAAAATTTTTAAACATTTCAGAGAACTCATCTTTATTCAACCGTTTATAAGTGTCAATAAAATGAATAAACTTCTTTGAAAATCGTTGTGTAAGTATTCTTTTGGATGGATCTTGTTTAGGGTATCCAAAACATACCATTGTAATTGGAAATACCCATTTTGACAGATTAAACATTTCACGATGAGTTTCAATATTTTCTATGATATCACCAATATAACATGACCCAATTCCCATTGATTCAGCAGCTATTACAGCATTTTGGGCAGCAATTAGGGCATCACAGCATGCAAGTAAAAGATCTGACTCCTCTGGAGTTCGATACACAAGATTTTTCTCAATGCATAATTCTGGTATACCAGATGATGCATAATAATCATACCAACGTTGCATATCGGCTAAAAAGATGAGGACAAGAGGTGCTTTTGCAATATGAGGTTGATTATCGCATGTTTTAACTAATTTATCTTTTTTAATTTGATCTTTCACTTCTATAATTGAATAAAACATCATATTACCGGCAGTTGGAGCACGCATTGCTGCATGAATTATCATATCAATATCTTTTTGAGATAAAGGCTTTGAATCATAAGCTCTTACGGTACATCTATTACTGATAATTTTTATTACTTCATTAAAAGATTTTATTTCACTCATAAAATTTCACATATACTACAAATAATTCATAGTTTAAATTATGTACAAGGTATCTTAATTATTATTATTTAGCAATCGATATGATAAAACTGATAATATTAATTTGGATAATTTAGAAAATTCATTCTAATATCTTGCTTTTTTTTTGTAATCCAGATATTTAAATAAAAATTTCAGGGTGGATGCAAAATTCAGTGATAACCTATGAAATATTAATTTTATAAAGAAAAAATTGAAAAAAGCAATGAGTATTCAATAAATTGCATCGAGTTATTTATTTCAAATCATATGAATTGTGATAAAATTGCTTGAAAGGTTTGAATTTTTCCCATCTTTAAATGTTAAAGGAAAGGAAGGGAAAAGAAATCTGAACCAATTTTATAAAATGAGGAAGAATATTAAACTTAGACGCGTTTAATAGAGGGCGAAATCTACTGTCTGTTCAGATTATCTATGAATTCCCTTCTTAGTTGCTATTATATTTAGATTGATTTTCTTTTTATATTGATAGGTATAATTATCCCCAATACTATTTTTACTTTTTACATAAGAATATTAATCAATATGAGAAAAAGTTTAAGTTATAAAACTATTCTATTCTTAAATCTCCTTCCTTTCTGATATATTTTATTATTATAAGATGGACTTTAATAGTTTGAAGTATAGTGAAATGTTATGAAGGAATTAGATAACGTGAAATATCTTAATATTGGTGAAATTTTTGATACTGTTTTTCATAAAAAAATTAAACAAGAGGAAATACTTGAATATTTTGAAACTGGGAAACTTATTGGCAAAAAAATAGATAACGAATGGCATGCTGATAAAGAAGCTATTGAGGACTTTATCAAAAATGTATATCTGAAAGAAAAAGCTTATAATGTAGGACTTCATAAAGTTGATTTAACTACTATTACTTTAAATGGGAAAATCTTAGATATTGGAGGCGGTGGACAGGGCATTATAGGGCAATTTAAAGGAGAAAATGTTGTTGCTATAGATCCCAATAAGAATGAGCTCGAAGAATCTCCAAGTAAAGATGATTTAAAAATAGTTATGGATGCGAGGGATTTAAAATTTCTAGATAACTCATTTGATACTACTACTTCTTTTTTCACATTGATGTATATACCTAGAGAAGATCATATAACTATTTTTAAAGAGATTTATCGAGTGCTGAAAAAAGAGGGAGAATTTGCCATATGGGACGCGATTATCCCTAATAAAGGAAATGATGATAGATCAATGTTTTTTATTAGCCTTGAGGTTAACATAGGTGATAACAAAATTAACACGGGTTATGGCGTATTATGGAACGAAGAACTAAACACGAAGTACCTCTCAAACTTAGCTGGAACGATAGGTTTTGAATTGATCGAAAGTAAAGAAGAAGAGAACACCTTCAATTTAAGATTTAGAAAAAAAAATTTACCTTAGGATACTGATTTATTTGAATCTTTTTATAGAATTTTAATCAATTTAATACTATGAAAAATAACTCTAATAATTCCTCACTTTTATCAATATTTTTATTCATAGTGATTCTTTCACTTGTGAATTCTGTTCAGAATATGATTTCTCCGAATTTAGAAATTATTTCATATTATTTTGGATTTGGGGGTGAAACTGCTCAATTAGGTATTTTAACTTCAACATTTACTATATTATCAGGTATCTCTATAATTTTTTTTGGTTATTTAACAGATAAAATCACAAGAAAATGGATTGTTTTAGGTGGTACGATCTTCTATTCAATTTTTTCATTATTCACGATTTTTGTCTCACCAAATTTGAATGGTTATTATTTATTTTTCTTCCTAACCTCTATGAGTGGAATAGGATTTGGAGCAATAATACCAAGCATTTTTTCATTAATAGGAGACTTGATTTCTCGAGAGGATCGTTCAAAGGGTTTCTCTTTTTTTTCTATTGCCTCTCTCTTGGGAATGGCTCTAGGATTAATAATTGCAACAATTGCGGGTCCTATTGATTGGAGGTTTTCCTTTCTAATAATAGGAATAATCGGTTTAATCACATCTTTTTTTATTACATTCTTTAATGAGCCATCTCGAATTGGTAAAGATTTTTCATTTTTAACTGAAAAAGGCGCAATAGATTATACCTATAGAATAAAAAAGTCGGATTTAAAAGAAATTTTTAAAAAAAAGTCGAATATATGGCTAATCATTAACTTTGTAGATACAATTCCAACAGGAATTATTTTGTTTTTAATATTCTATTATATGAATGATTATCATAACGTTCCGGAAGATATTTCATTAATATTTTTAGGTACGATTCTACTTAGTACTTTAATTGGAACAGTAGTCTTTGGATATATTGGTGATAATCTATTCAAAAAGGGCATAAAAAATGCACGAGTATTATTAGCTTTATTGGGAAATTTAATTCCGATACCATTGGTATTTATTGCCTTAATTATTCCCTTTCAAGCGCCAAATAACGTATCTGTGGGAGAACTTTTTATTATTCCAGGAGCACTCATAATGTTAATCTTAATGAGCTTAGGTCTCTTTGCTAATGGCGCTGTGAATGGGAGCTGGTATGCTACAGTTGTAGACTTAAATCTTCCAGAACATAGGGGAACCACTCTAGCTACTGCTAATTTCTTTGATGTTATTGGAAGGTCTTTAGGCCCTCTTATCGGATCTTTTGTCAGAGATGCTTTTGGTTCTGTGTATGGAATGATGATGTCGATAGTTGCGTGGATTCTAATTCCGTTCTTTTGGATACCTGTCCTTAAAAA
>JABXKB010000346.1 GCA_013375485.1 Promethearchaeota archaeon
TATAATTTGTAATCAAAGGAATGAGATAATAACAAAATCTTTTCTTTGCAGTAATGATAAAACAAATTGGAAAGAAATCCAAAATTGTGTTTACTCTACAGATTATATAAACATAACTGCGAATTTTAAAAACTCAAATGGACAAGCTTTAATATATATTACTTCTACGAATTTAGATATATGTATTCAAAACACGTTGGAAAAGAATAAACTTTGCCTCCCGATATGGTGCCCACTTCAAAATACGTCAATTTATGAGAATAATTCACTAATTGAAATTAAAATCATAACTTTTAATGGAACAATTGCAGGAATTACTACTGATTATCTAAGAGTTGTACTTGTTAAAAATGAAACATCTTTAGTTTTAACAAATAAATTAAGAGATTATTATGTTCAAGGCACTAAATTAAAGATATCTGTTCAATTAACATGTAGAGATAAGTTTTTGGTTGGAGAACCTGTATTTTTTAAGATCACAGAGATTATTTCAGACAATGAAATAAAAAATAATTATCTTAATGATACTATTTGTGAGGAAGGACATCTAACTATAGAATATGATGTACCTAAAATTGATTTCTTTAATATTGAGATTTTTTATCAAGGAAGTGTTAGATATTATTCTTCAATTTTTATTAAGGAAAGGATTGAGGTTCGTTCTCCAACAGTTCAATTTTTTATCGATTCGTTAATATACTTCATTCTCATTCTAATAATGATAATTGGAATAACTTTATATTATATTACAAAAAGATATCAAATGAAAAGTAAACGTGCTATTTGGAAAGAAAAAACTGGATTTTACAATGATATCAATAATATAGATTACATTTTAGTACTTGATAAAATAAGTGGTTCAGCAATTATTAAAGAAAATCTTAGTAAAGTAGATTTAGAGGGTAATTTAATAAGCGGTTTATTACAAGTTATAACTTATTTTAAGTATGAATTGAAAAAACAAAGAGTTATGTATGACTCTAAGGAAAAAATATTAATTGATTATCAAGATTATAAGATTCTTCTGAGAGATGGAGAATTTAGTAGAGTTGCATTAATTATAAAGCAAACACCTTCCGAAAATTTACAACTTGAGCTTGTAGAATTCATCAAACACTTTGAAATTAAATACAAGAAATACTTAGAAGATTTTACAGGTGAATTAACCCCATTTCAAGATTATATAGAACTGATAAATAAACATTTTAAAATTCATATGACTCGTCCTCTCATAGTTAATAAAATTTCACCAAATGTAAAAATAAATACCTTTCAAGAGACTTTAATAAATACGGCTAAATTATTGGAAAAAGAGAACAAGCAGTTTACCCTTGATAAACTGCTTAATGATTTAATAATAATTATGCCTAATGAACCTGAAGAAAAACTTTTAGCTAATATTTATAATTTAATAGAATTTGAATATTTTCACCCGATAGATATAATATCTTGAAAATTAAATGGTGTAAGTTCCCTTTATTATGATAAAATTAATAATGGATTAGAACATTAAAAATATTTATAGTCTATAGCAATGAAACCTCTGGAATAATATAACATTCTATTTTTGATAAAAAATTGGACTATATTTCTTATAAATATTACCTTAGTCTTTAATGTCTTAGTTAAAATTTATTTAATTTTTCAGAACATAAAAATAGGTTTCTTTATGAATGATCAAATAGTAATAAAGTTTCAAAATTTAACTAAGCAATATCATGACTTAGTTGCTGTACAAAACTTGAACCTTGAAATAATGAGAGGCGAAATTTTAGGATTTGTAGGTCCAAATGGGGCAGGAAAAACAACAACAATGAAAATGATAGGGGGTCTAATTAAACCAACTTCAGGAAATATTGAAATTTCCAACGGTAATGGAGAATTAATTAATACTCGAGATTTTCCTAATGAAGTTTATCAAAGATTTGGATTTTTAATTGACCTCCCGGCGTTCTATGGCAAAGCAACACCTAACCAAATTCTTAGTTATTTTTGCAAGTTATTAGGTGTTCCAAAAGAAAAAATACAAAATCAAATTGATAGGGTTCTTGAAATTGTAGATTTATTAAAATGGAAAAATAAAATTATAAAAGAGTTTTCAAAGGGAATGACTCAACGTTTAGGTTTAGCTCAAACACTTGTTCATGATCCAGATATATTAATTTTAGATGAACCTCAAACTGGGTTAGATCCTGCAGCAAGAGTTCATGTTAGAGATATAATGAAAAAAATCAACAAATTGGGAAAAACAATTTTTCTTTCTTCTCATATGTTATATGAAATATCTGAAATATGCGATAGAATAGCAATTATTAACCGTGGACAACTAATTGCTGTTAACACTCTAGCTAATCTTGAACAAAAGATGACAAAAAAGGAAATTCAATGTGAGCTACTTGAACCTTTAACCACTACACATGTAGAAAAAATCAAAGAAGATTTAAATCAAAAGTTGAAACTCTATAATGTTAATGCTGGTCAAGATTTTATATTTTATGATGAAACTATGCCGGGATTTAACATTTTTTATGATGGAAAACCTACATCAAGAAAAGAAATCCACGATATTTTAACCTTTGATATGAAATTACCAATTATTGGTTTTAGTAAAGTTCGAACTTCTCGTCTTGAAGATCTTTATTTAGATTTAATTAATAAGAATGAGGAAAGTTTAGGAGTTTCTCTAAATAACAAAAAAAGGAGGAGTAAAACTAAATGACAATAAATTTAGAGATTCAAAAGAAAGTAATGTTACGTAAAATACTTGAAATTTTAAAATTTGAATTAATTCTCCAAAAAAAAAGATATATTCTAATGATGACATTATCAGTAGCTATTGTTAGTTTATTCTCTTCATTTTTACTGTTCCCACCTCCACCTGAAGCAAAATTATTTGCTAGTAATGCTGTTGGGCAATTAGGATCTTTTATAATGTTATTATCACTCTTTTTTGCAGGAGGGATTTTAGCAGATGAATTTGATAAAAAGACAGCTTTAACAAATTTTACTAAAACTAGTAGAACTAATTTTTTTATAGGGAAGTCTCTAGCAGCTTATTCAAGTGTGTTGTCTTGGATTGGACCTGCTTTTCTTGAAACTTCAATATTTTGCGTACTACTTTACAAGCAAATACCAGTTGAACTATTCATATGGTTTGGTTATTATTGTGTCGTAGGTGCGGCATACACAGCGATTTATTTATTATGTAGCGCAATATTTCGTTCAGGAGGTCAAGCAATGACAATGGGTTTTATAATTTTTATTGCAGAAGCGACTGCGTTTGGGTTATTGTTAGCTTTTTTGAATTTTCCCTATCCATTCATACTTTACTGTGAAATAGTGGGTCAAGCAATTTTAGGATCTGAGGCTGATGTTTTAGGAACTATAATTGATCCCACGTTAGGAATCTTAGTTGCGATATTTTATCTCATTCCATGTACCTTATTTGCGTATCTTAGATTTAGAACTCGAGATGTTTAAATTATTTTTTATTTCTAATTAAAATTTATTTTTGGAAAAAATATATTTAAATCAATTTCTGTTCTTATCTGTTAAAAAATGGAAGGTTTAACCTTCTAACTTTCTTTTTTAAAAGGTTTATCTTGCATTAATAATTCAATAAATTTTGAAGTTTTCTCAGATGGAATTACTAAATAATCTCCTTCAATTTTATAACCAAAATCTCCTGACCACGCAGATAAATCTTGTAAATAAGTTTTTTTATCCATTCTAAGAATTTTCCGCATTGATTTTAATTCTACTTTATTATATTTTTCCACTATTTCCTTTACTTGTTTTTTCCTCTTTTGTTTTAAAGGCTCACTTACTAGCGTTCCCGTATATATTATTGATATTATAAATTCAGGAATCCATTTATGCATCAAAAGTACTATTATCGCTGCGATAAAAGAACTAGCTGCACTTATAGAGAAATGTATATCAGTCCACTCATACCCGATATAATATAAATCAATTTGAATTAACATTCTAATAATATTAACAACATAAAAGATAATTGATGAAACAATAAGAGCTTTTGTTTTCCTCCAGATTATATCTTCTTTGGTTGTTGGATCCTGGCTGTGGGGAGTGAAGACGATAATCCCGATAAATATAACGATTGCTTGTACACCAGTGCAAAATGTCTCGAAATAAATTGATGATCTTCCGGGAATTACGAATCTCCAATCATATTTTCCACTCGGAGCAAATTCAGCTTCTGCTCCCATATTGAAAAACAAATTTAAGAAATAAACTGTTTGTTTGACTACAATTTCGTGTAACCAATAATTAATTCGCCAATCAAAAAATAAATATATAAGATAAGCGGAAATAGGTGCCCCAATAGCTAATAGAATTATAGATCTTATAGAAAAAATATATTTTCTCTTTTCATATTCAATAATAGGTTTCTTAATTTTGCTCAGTTGCTTAAGCTTTTGCATCTACCACATCCTCACTTTTTTTTATATGTTTTAGATAATAATGAAACCTATCTACTATTATATAGTTGAGAATTATGAGTAACGGAATCATTATAAAACCAAAATTATAGTAACTCTCTGATTCCAATAATGGAATTGTTAAACCAATAGTAAAAGCAAACAATAGATTAATTGTTAACATTAACCAAACAATTATTTTTTTTAATATCAATTGATTCATAATTAATACAGGTAAAGCTGTAATATAAAAGTACAAATTAAGCTTTATTAAAAATCTTTATTAGAATGGTTATTTCGTTATCCTATTTAATATTACTTGTTAAATTATTATTGTTTACAGTTTATAATTACCATTAATTATTTTCTTTCCTCTCATATTTTAATTGT
>JABXKB010000048.1 GCA_013375485.1 Promethearchaeota archaeon
AATTAGTTTCGTTAGTATATCGATTATTATTAATTTATATTGTAAAAAGCTCAATAATGAGTAATTCTCATTATTTCTGTAGAAGAAAATAATTTCTAAAGTGTTTCTTTGATCTTATTCAACTTCTCTTGAAAGTCTTCAATATCAGATTTTGTTAACCTTTGCTCATTAATCTTTTTTAATAAACCTAAAAATTTTTTGATTAAAGGATGTTGGAGTACCACACACTTTTGGTTTAAAGTGTTCACATCTAAAATTAACGCAGAATCTAATTTCTCCCCCATACCTAATACATCTTTAAAAATCAATTCATTATCGTCTGTATATGATAAGATTAAAATATCTTCTGCTATCTGAGAACCATCGTTTTCATTTATTATTTTAAATTCACACATGATTACTTTTTCACTTTTGTAAAATTCACAAATCGACTTATTTTAAGTTAAACTTTATAAAAACAATTTTTTTAAATTGTCCTTAATAATTCTAAGTATAACAATTATTATAAAAGTTCTAGCTAAAAATAAAAACAGAGGAAATTGAGTGAAATGGCACGTCCATATCAAAAAGCAAATATCCCAGGCCCTGAAATGGGCACTTCTGTCTCAGATCCGATGGTGATGGCAAATTTACTTAAAACTCCTAAGAAGAGTGTTTTCGTTATTGGTGCTGAATCTTTAAATTGGGAGCTTGATGGCAAAAAAGCTGCGGACTACTTCATAGAAATAGCAAATAAAATTGATTGTCATGTAGTTTCTACTGGACATGCATACAGTCATTTGAAAGATAAGATAGCAGATAATAAATTATATGATATGTCTTTGATAAATATTACAAACCGTTTATCTGATAAAGATTGGGCTGGTTTAGATGGAGAAGGACAATATTCAATGGCTGTATTTGGCGGACATCTAGTTTTCTACGTTTCTCAAACATTATCACGGCTTAAAAACTTTACAAACTGGTTAAGAACAATTGATCTAGATAAATATTCTCATCCAAACGCTAGATTTAGTTTACCAAATCTAAGCGATGAAGAGTGGAAAACATTTTTAGAAAATTTGATTGAAAAATTATAAAAAAAAAAGATTAAAAAATATGAGGAGATTGATGTTATGAGTTTTAGTGATATTCCTGTAGATGTTGGACCTGTTTATGAAGGTGAACGTATTAGAGGTAATCAAATGTATGTAGAACTTGGCGGTCCAAAAATTGAAAAGCATTTTGAACTCGTGAGAGTTAAAAAAGATAAAGAAATTGAAGATGGAAAAGTAATTCTTATCGGTCCCGATATAAAAGACATGGAAGTAGGATCAAGGCATCCTATAGGAATTTTAGTAGAAGTTTCTGGACCTGAGTTAGAAGAGGACCTCGAAGCCGTATTTGAGCGTAGAGTTCATGAGTTCTGCAATTTCGTGAATGGAATTATGCACTTGAACCAGAGGTACACTAATTGGATGCGAATTTCTAAATCTGCTGTGGAAAAAGGATTTGATAACTTTCAAATGCTTGGAACTGTTTTAATTAGACTTTATAAAGCTGAACTTCCAATCATTAAAAAAGCTCAAGTTACAATCTATACAGATCCAGACAAAATTGGAAAACCTTATGATGTTGCTTTAGAAATATACAACAAAAGAGATGAAAGAGCCCGTAGTATCAATGATGAAGATGTAGATATGTTTTATGGCTGTGTATTATGTCAGAGTTTTGCTCCAACGCATGCTTGTTGCATAACGCCAAATCGAATGAGTTTATGCGGTTCGATTTCATGGTTTGATGCGAGAGCTGCTGCACGCGTTGATCCTAAAGGGCCATTGTTTGAAGTACCGCCTCAAGAGTGTTTAAACGAATTAGCAGGTGAGTTTGTGGGAGTGAATGAAATGATTAAAAAGCGCTCACTGGGAGAAATCGAAAGAATTTATCTTTACAGTGGAATGGAGTTCCCTCACACTAGCTGTGGTTGCTTTGAAGCAATAGATTTCTTTATTCCCGAGACAGGTGCAGGCCATGGAATCATTGATCGAAATCACGATGGAGTTGCTATTAATGGTCTACCTTTTAGTGCGATGGCCAATCAAACGGGTGGGGGAAAACAAATGCCCGGTTTTAATGGTATAAGCATCCAATATATTATATCACCCAAGTACCAAAAATATGATGGAATAAATTCAGGTTTGGAGAGTGGGATTTACACAATTGTATGGATGGGTAAAACTGTTAAAGATCGAGTTTATGAATTCCTTCCAGAAGATCTAAGAGATAAAATTGCAACTGAAGAAGAAGTTGCAGATTTAAGTGAATTACCCGCATGGTTGGAAAAGGTTGGCCATCCAATTATAGAAACTGAAGAATACAAGGCTGCTGTTAGTGGTGTAGAGGAGGAAGAAGAATGGGAAGAAGGAGGGGCAATGGTTCCAATGGGAACTGTTGGAATGACTATCCCTGGAGTAGGTGGTTCTGGAGGCTTCAAGTTGATTTTGAAGAATTGTAAAATCCATGCAGAGAGCATTATTATTAAAAGAATTGAACCTAAACGAAAGAAGTAATAAAGATTATTTTTTTTTTAAAATTTTTTTACTTAATTTTATTTTTAAGTTAATCTGGTAAGCTTAAGTCTTTAAGATTTTTTAGAGTGTGTATTTTCTCAACGAGATTATTAGGAATTTTTGTTCCCATTATAGATCCTATATCCAATTTAGAGACTCTTCGCTCATCGTCAATTTCAAACGTATAATTCGATAGGGCAAGAGAAAAGGGAGCCTAAATTTTTTTTAATTTTTTTATTTCATAATTATTTGAAAAAATTAAGTTCAATTTATTTTTTAAGTTCACTTTAGGTTCGTAAAATAAATCTATTTATACAATAATTTCTAAAACATAATAAAAGAAGTAATTTAACACATTAAATTATCTATTAAGAATGTTTTAGAGAATGAAAATGAGTGGTAATAATAAATTTTCGATTGATTTAGACTTAGAAATAAAATATCAACCATTGGAAATTGTTGATATTCCCCAATTAATAGAAGAATGTACTAGTAAATGGCAGAATTTATCCCTTTGTAATGTTAATGATTCTGTTATCCGATTGGCAGTTCTCGAAGGAGAATTTTATTGGCATAACCATGAAAAAGAAGATGAATTCTTTTTCGTTATTGAAGGCATACTTTTAATTGATTTGGAAGATAAAGTAGTTGAATTAAAATCAAATCAAGGTTTTACGGTACCCAGAGGTGTAATGCATCGAACAAGAGCCCCTTCTCGTACTTCAATATTAATGATAGAACAAAGTACTACAAAACCAACAGGAGATTGAAAGTAATTGAAAACAAATGTGGATTTGCAATATTAAGATATTTTTCAATAATATCTAAAATCTCTTCCTTAGTACCAATTTAACCAAAAAATTTACCATTCGCTTACTGTCTTTGGAGATGCTCCGTTAATATTTGCCGAAAGTTCTTCTGGATCTGCTGCTAATAAATCAGAAATTGTGCTAATACCATTAGCATTTAGATTCTCAACAGTCCCTGTTCCGATCCCCTTCACTTGAATCAAAGATGCTTTAACCTTTTTTGAATTTTATTTTAATATCTTTTTTTACATTGATTTTTTGTTAAATTCAAAGATAAAAGCGACAATAATAAATAAAACATAAAAGAAATAGTACTATTAGAAAAATTTTTTAATAGAAAGTAACAATCTTTTGATGCGATATTAGTATGTCATTTTTTCAAATAAGTATTACAAGATTTATGACAGTATATATTGCTCAAGGACTAATGTGTGTTTATTTCGCTTATTTAGCTTACAAAATTCTCAAGCGAGATAGAAAGCGATTGAACTTAATGTTTACAGGATTTTATATTAGTAATTTCATTAGTTTATGTATTAATTTTATTTACGCACCTATTACTGATGAAAATATTGTATTAATAATGCATTCTATAACAATTTTTTTCGCGTTCTATTCTCCAATATTTATTTTAGTATTTGAATTATTGGTGTTAAAGCCAGAAAAAGTCATAAATACCAATAAGCAGAAAACAATATTAATAGGATATGGAGTTGTTCTGTCTTTTATGATTTTTTTTCTCTTAATAGAAGATTGGGGCGTAGAAATCGGACCACCTGATTGGACACCTCATTGGATGCTCCCTTTCTTTCTTTATTTAGTGTCAATTGTATCTGTATGCGTGGTAGGACCTTCATTTTTCATTTCCTATCAAATATACAAGAAATTTGAGGACGCTCAGCTGAAAAGAAAGTGGAAATATTTTATATTCGGATTAGGGGCATTTTATGCCTGTGCGTATGGAATATTTATTTCTAATTTTTTAGATATCCCTATTTTTAGAACTGTAATAGGAATAACAGATCTAATCTTGATTATTTCTGGGGCGTATTTAATGTATAATGGTGTAGGGCGTCAATTAGAATAAATGATTTTTCAACCTCTATAAAAAAGATTTATAAGGTTCAATTAACATTTTTCCTTTTTAAGACTGCATTTTTGACTTATTTGTAAGGACATATTAGTATATATTTTAAAAGAAGGTCTATTAATTGTAATATTAAGTTATCTAAAAAAAAAATAAATATAGTATAGAAATTCAAATTAGGACAAAAGTAAAGGTTTTGAATTATGGGAAAAGGTACTGCCTTAGGTGTTTTAGGATTATTGATTGGAGCAGGAGGATTAGGATTTGGCATATATATATTTCTCACTTTTGGTGCTCAAATTGCCGATCTGGAAGGAGATGGTGGTATTGAATGTGATTCGGGGAGAATACTTGAGACTCAAAAAGTAGAATCGACTGTTAATGATGATATATGGGATTTTGATACTACAATAACACAAATGAAAAATATGAATATTTCAATTACAACGCATGGAGAGTCTTATTTAGCAATGAGATTTTTTGCATATTTATATCTGTATATTAAAGATGAAAGTGCTGGAGTATCTCTCTTGGGGAGATGTGATTTCAATATATCCATTTATTTTAATGATAAGTCTGTGAGTGTAGCTTCAATTACCCATCATCATGAACAGAGCCCCGTTTCTTATGATAATTTTGAAGTCACTTATACAAAACCGATTTATTTAGAATATATTACTGCCTCTTTATATGCTGGAACATATAACATAAAAGTTATGTGGGTGTGCATTTATAACTCGTTCGAGAATGCTCAATTAGCTACTAACAATGTAGCACCTTCTACATTAATAGTACAAGAAATTGCTCATTGTCAATTATTTGCTCCAATCGGTTTTTAAAGAATCCAACTCTCGTAATAGAAAAAATAAAGTCATTTATTTTTTTTTATTTCTACTTTTAAGCTCTAATTCTGATAAGTTAATTAACTAATTAGTGAAAATTATTGGAGTTATTCTTCCAATATTTTCTTTTTTCGTAGATATTCTTCTTCAGAAATTTCTCCTTTAGCAAATTGTATTTTTAAAATTTGTAGGGGATCTTTTGGACCTTCAGATTTGGTTTCCTCCTCCTCAATTTGTCTAATCGATTCTTGTATAGAAATTCTAATTAAAGGTATCATTTGTTGATCCATTATTTCTTCAATATATCCTCTCTGTTTTTCAACCAATTTGCGTAACATCTTACCTGTAAATCCTTTGGGTGTAATAATTTCGATAGTTGAATCATAGTATACATCGACACTAGATGGGTTCTCAAGGAAACTTATTTTCATTTGAATTACTCCACCTTCTGATGGCATAAGTCGGAAAATTGTTGAGAAATTTTCTCTAGGACCGATTTCCATGATTTGATATTTGGTGCCTTTAATCCAGAACTCTTTTTTTGTAAATTTATTTGTAAACTCATTAAATAGTGTTGCTAAATCATGAGGAATTCCCTCAATAGTATGAATTATTTGTGCTATTTCATTCATATTGAATTGCCTTATAAAATTGTTAATATTTATGTTATCATCTTGTTATTAAAATTTTTGGTAAAAATCCAAATTTACTCAGAATCGCATTTTTACTAGTAATTTTTTATTTGATAACAAAATTTGTGGAGTAAATGGGTAAATCACTTATATTTTATTGAATTAACTTATGTCTTCGACAAAATTTCTTTTTTTACAGTACTGTTGTGCTATCGCGACGGAATACTCCATGAATGCTTATATTTAAATATTAAAATTTCGTCGTATATTTAGAGTGTTCTTATAGGAATATATTTTAATTGCGATTTGGTTTAACTACATCATAAGTTATTATGTTGATTAGAGAAGCTGGTATACTCTTCCATGGAATTCCCATTATATTTACTAGTTATCACAGGGCTAGTAAGGATAATTTAAATTTAGTTTGTTCAAGTGG
Organism: Promethearchaeota archaeon; assembly: GCA_013375485.1. Lineage (GTDB taxonomy): Archaea > Asgardarchaeota > Lokiarchaeia > Sigyniarchaeales > SOKP01 > Loki-b32. Next base: position 6,356 of record JABXKB010000048.1, read on the forward strand.
TTTAATGAGTGGGCTTCTAAGCTTTGCTGAATGTTTAATGGAACCAGTAGAATATTTTGAGAGTGATAAATTCTCGATAGTTTTTAAGAAAGGAAACATCACTGACTTATTTCGGATGGAGCAAGAAATTGTTGCTTTTATAGTTTTGAATAAAGATCCTAGACTTGATAAATATTTAAAGAAAACTATTCAACCCTTATTAAGCAAATTACTAAAAAAATTTGTTTCTCATTTTAATGGTTGCAATCTTACGAAAGTTGGTCAATTTGAAGCATTTAAAGCGACAATTAATAAAGTTTTTGGAACAGGTACAAAAACTTTAGAGGAAAAGGTAATCTCTTTAATGGTGAGTTCAGGAGAAGTAGAAGTTTAACCGATCTAATTAGTAAATAAATCGTTTATCTTATTTTTCATTGGTTTAGTTATTTCTAGAGCCTCAATATCTAAAAGTGTGTAATTATTATTCGGATAATATGCGAGAATAACAGAATCAAATAATGTCCAATTTATATTGTTGAAACCTATATCATATCCTACAACTTTAAACCCTTGTTGAATAGCAAGATTCATTGAAGATATTCCATTTTGAGTAGTAGGGATTCGCCATAGAATAATTCTCCATTTAGAATGATTTTTTATTAAATTATACAACGACTTTTCGTTAATATAACCGTATAATTTGACTATTCCATTATAAGGATCCTTAGAAACACCATACAGTTCATAACTCTTACCTTTTCTTTCTCTTTCTAATATTAAAATATCATTGTTCATCTTATTAGAGAGAGTTTTTACGTAATCATAGAAAAAGAAGAAATCTTCATTATCTAACAAATAGACTGTTTTGTCTCTTAATTTCCATAGCTTCTTAAATATGATGGAATAAAAAAATGCAGATTCTTCTTTTTTTGGAGGAAATGGCTTATTATCATCAATTTCAAAAAATCTCTTATCTGCAAAATTATTGTATCCTGGGATTAAGGCATAAGGTATTGCTCCCGCCATTTGAATAAGCTTTTGAGATCTGATCATTGGTCCTCTGACATCTGAATCAACTCTTAAGACATCTTTAAATTGCGGAGTTTTGATTAATGCTATAATACCCGCGGCGGCTATTTTTGTAGCGACACCTAAACCTTGAAATTTTTTCCGTACAACTGCTTTTCCAGCATGAGCAATATATCTTTTTTTTTCTACTAATCCAACACCCGTAATTTCTCTGTTTTCTATTACTTCACCTAAAAACCAAAAATTGTTTTTATTTTGTAGTTCTTGTTGCAAAATATCAATATCATAAACAATAGGATTAACATATTGATAATCATAAATCTCTTCAAAAATCTCAGAGATGATTTCTGCATCATTTGGATTGCCGAACCTTAACCCATAATCAATTTTATTTTTACCAGTAAATTTCTGGAAGTAAAGCTCCTCCTTTTTAGCGACTAATTGCTTTTTACTAACTAATTCCATCCTAATTTCCTAAAAATAGTCAAAAATTTAGCGTCTAATTTATAATTTTAGATGTAAGTCTTTTTAAGGATTTCGCTTTTTTCCCGTGAAAAAAAGAAAATTATGAAAAAAATTACTCCCTTTTTAATTTAAAACCAATTCCTCTATACATTAAAAAAGCCCAAACTACTATTGAAATTCCCACTAAACTAATGATTGATCTATAGGTGGCATTATCGAGAAGATTTGAAATAAGAATCAAATATAAGATACTAATTCCCCCTAAGGCTCCTATTAAATGATTTAACCATTTTCTTTTTAATTTTTTGGTTTCGAAGCTAAAATATATTTTTAATGTAGTATAGATCATTGGTATAATTGAAAAGCAAGAAACGAGGGAAATCACATAAATGAAAAAAATTGGACTCCATATAGGATATCCTAACGGATTTATAGTAACCCCTTCAAAAAAAATTAAAATTACAAGCATTCCAATCAAAAGTGAAATACCATAGTAAAAAATATATCGATTTTGCCTCTTTATCGAAAATATGACGGTTGATTCTAATATAATCATATTTCCAATGAAAATAAAAACTGTTCCGAAAAATATGAAGAAATTAGTTAAAAAATTCAAAATTAGAATCATTAATTCATCACTCAGCACAGCATAAATCATATTTAAGAGGTTGCCAATAGTTATACAAATAAAGAATCCACTAAAGATTAGATTAAATCGTTGTTTATTTCTTCTGATTATTTGAAATGCGATAAGTGAGAAAAAAATCGCTAAAATTCCTTGAATTACATATACTAGTATAATTCTCGTGATATCAATCTGAAGTAACATGATCTTTTTCCCACCAAAAAAATATAATTTAATTTTTATATTGTTCAAATAGTATTAATAATTATTTGTTAAAATCCATATATTGCTAGATTAATACAGATTTATATCAATTTTACTTCGAAGAACTTAGTTTAATAAGTCTTGTTATTATATCCCATTTTTTAATGAGGTTTGCTACACTTGTAGGTACAAATTGTTCCCATGGTTTGCCTTTTATTATTGCTTCACGAATATCACTTGAGCTTAGTCCTTTATTCTCCAGTGATACTTCCCATAAAACATGAATTTTCAATCCTAGTGATTCAAAAAAAGATTTTTTTTGTCTACCCCAATCATCATAAATAGTTAGAAAGAAAACAGCATCAATTGGAACATAATATTGAATCAATTCTGGAATATTAATAGGAAAAGGAACTATTAAAAATTCCGAAAATTTTAAACCTTGCTCTAGTAAAGCTGCTTCTACCATTACATAACGTTCATAGTATGTTAAAGGATTTGCTATTGGTTTACTCCTGTGGGGATTCGCCTCTGAGTCTCTTGTTAAAAATGGATCTGGATTTGTAATACCTACTACGAGATGATTACAAAAATGTTTACCTGCCATGAGATATTTTATGTGATCATTATGTAATATTTGGAATCTTCCATGAATCACACCAATGTCATATTTAGGTGTTTTACTGTCCATTTTGTGATTATCTCATATATAGATTATTGTAAGTTGTATAATTCAAAAAAACATTATAATTTTATTTATTATTATCATAACTTTTATTCACTATTTTTTTAGACCTCTAGTACTTAAAAAGCTGGTTTCGATATAAATACAATATTTGCTTATAAAAAATAAAAATTCTTTTTTTAATGACAATTGAGAATCATTTTACCACAAAGTTCGGGATTTCTATTGCTCCAAAATCAATAGCTCAAGATACTGTCAAATTTATTCATGCTAGTGATATTCATCTCGGAGCTGCCCAATATCAAAATGAAGATAGAGCAAATGATTTTATCCACGCATTTAAAGAAATTCTAGATCTAGCAATTGAAGAACATGTTGATTTTATATTACTCGGGGGAGATGTATTTACTTCCTTAGAAATGCTTCCAGGAATATTAACTAAAATAGTTAGTATATTGAAAGATTTCAAAGAATTCACAAATAATAATATTTTAATTATAGCTATAGAGGGAAATCATGATATTCGTAAATTTTCAAGAGGAGTTAGATTCGAACGGCGAGGTCAGTCATGGTTAAAGCTTTTAAATAGCTTAGGGGTGATTATTCTCCTTGATGCTGACTTAAATGCACCTTCAGAAGAAATATTTAAACCTTATAATTTTAAAACAAAGCAAGGAGGTAAAATCCAAATTAAGAATATAGTGGTTTATGGCACTCATTATCTTGGTGAAAACCCAATTTCTTTTCTTTCTAAAGTAAGAAAGGCGTTAGTTAAAAATAATGGGATATATAATATTCTTTTGCAGCATTTTGGCATCGAAGGCCAGATGGAAAATGTTCCTGGAGTCAATTTAGAGGATATTCAACCATTAAGACATCGAGTAGACTATTTAGCTTTAGGTCATTTTCATAAACAATATGTACTAGAAAATTGGATATATAACCCCGGATCTTCAGAAGCAGTATGCTCAATTGACAACTCATTTAAACGAGGTGTCTTCTTAGTAGAAATTTCAACAAAGTGTGAAAAATTTGTAAAAAATATAAAATTAATTCCTTTAACAAATCGAAAATATATATGGGATACAATTTATCTGAAGTATGAAATTAGAAATAAGAAGGATATTGAAACAATTATAATTAACAAATTATCTTCTTCATTAAAAAATCTTAATACTGATGTTCATCCATCTAATCATCAAAAGCCATTATTATATTTGATTCTAAAAGGTAGAGAACCCAATAAATCATGTAAAATTAAAGAAAAGGATTTAAGAGTAAAAATATGTAATACTTTTCCTATTTTAGATGTTAAAGTTTACCAAAAATATGAGAAATCGCTAAAAACATTGGATAATTATATATTAGCTTAATATTTTTTAATTAATTTATTAACCATTATACTGTTTTAAAGTTTATTAATAAGTTTAATGAAATAAAGTATTATGAAGATTCGATCTTTTATAAGAAACAATAAGATTTTTACGATATTTTCTGTTGTTTTTTTACTATGGTTTTTTTTCCTCTTGGTTTTATCTATTATCGGTCAAAGAAGTGTATTATTCTATGATGTTCTTGGACAAGTCGATCTATCTTCAGAATATTCGAGTATATTTCCATTGTTGAGATATTTTGTGGAGCCTTTTTACGTATTGGCTTATATATTAGAGTATGAATTTACTTGGATGTTTCTTTTCTTGATATTTTATCCAATTCTTAGAGGAATTTATTTATATTTAAAGAAAAAAGGTTTTTTTTGTTCAGAGAGATATAAATTGATAACATATCCAATTTCTGATATCGTTTATTTTATTTTTAAAGTTTTAACCATCTCAATTGGGATAGTTGGAATATATATTCTTATAGGGTTTATTATGCAAGGATATTTCTTTGTTAGCAGGTATTTTATGGTACCAGTTCAATTGGCGGTTCATTCAGGTATGATTCTCATTTTCATAAAAATAAGTATTACAATACTTAAATTGTTTCATCCAAAGCTAGGACTTAACTTATCTATAAAATTTTTTAAAGAAAAATTAAAAAGAAATCCAAAAAGACAAACAATAAAGCGAGAATTTGTTTTCTTCATTGGAATGGTCGTAATATTACTTAGTACCAATGTTGTGGTTCTTTCTACACCTTTCCCCCCTCATAAAATTATCCCTTCTGAACCACTTGAAGATGATGAATTTTTATTCGATTTTCATGTTCATACTACGTTTAGTGATGGCTGGCTTACTGTAGAAGAAAGAATTAACTGGTACATACAACAAGGGATAATGGGAGCAGCTTTTGCCGACCATGACAATATAAGAGGGGCAAAGATGGCTCAAAGGTATGTAGAGGAACAAGGTTTAGATTTTGTTGTATTTATAGCAGAAGAATGGACAGATAACGCGGCAAATCCAGATTTTCATATGAATTATTATGGTCTTGCTGAAGAGATTGTACCCCTTATGTCAGATAATCCAATTACTAAAGTAATGAATGGTTCTGATACGATTGAATATGTAAAAAGCAAAGGCGGCTATATAACTGTTAATCATTACAATTATGATCCTAATCCCAATGGTGGTTTTGGTCTTCCGTTTTCATTAGATCAATTGAGAGATTGGGGTGTTGATGGTTTTGAAATTGTGAATGGTGGAAGTTATGGGAGTAAATATCAACAGATAAGAAATTATTGCATAATTAATAATCTAACATGTATAGGAGGAAGCGACATCCATACCTGTGAGGATTTGAATACTTTTGTAAAATTGAAATTAGATGATCCTACAAATCTAACTATTGCTAATATATTTGAAACTCTAAAAGAAAATACACATGAAGTTATTGCGATTAATTTAAATCCTAAGGTTGTAGATTTTCCAGGTGATTTGAATGATTTTGGCTTTTATATTTTTGAGGATTTTATCAACTATTTACTAAATATGAGTGTATACCAGACTTTATCTTGGATAATTTGGTCATTGATGGGGTATACTTTACTAGTTTTAATATATCGAAAAATTAAAAATACTGATTTAAGGTTTTTAAAAGAAAAAATCATTTAAAAAAATATTACTATTTATATCTCTTTTTTTTGACAAAGGGAAAAGGAATGAAGATTGAAGAAGTATATGAATCTATGAAAAATCTTGAGGTTGTAAGTATGGCTACTGTAGAAGGAGATCAACCTCGTGTAAGAATAATGGCCTTAATTTCACACAATGACAATTATTGGTGTTGCACAATTGCTTCACGTCCGAAAATGGAACAATTTAAAGAGAATGATAAGTTTGAATTCTGCAGTATTATTCGGAAAAAAGAGAATCTCGGTTCTATACGCGCTCTTGGGAAAGCATGCATTATACAAGATTTTGAAGTTAAAAAAGAACTTTCAAAGGCAATTCCCTTTTTCAGTGGATATTGGAAGGATTATACAGATCCTAAATTTGGATTAATTCGACTTGATATTAATAAAATCGAAGTACAAAGTCCTTATGATAAAAAGTTCTATACATTCGATATATAATAGAAATTAAAAATCAAACAAAGAGTTTAAATATAGTAACCAGTATTATCTTCTTTATATTTATCCTTGTCGTCATCTTTGTCATCATCGTCTCCTCCCAAGAATTTTTTGTAGAAATATTTCAACATTTTCTCAGGATCACCTTCAAAATCTTTAAGATCTTTAAAATCTCGAGGATCAATCCTTATAATACCCCCTTTTTTCATTGGTATTATTTTATTACGGAGTTCTTTTTCCATTCTTTCTTGTTTTTTCACATTTAGAATTAATTCTTTTTTCATTAATTCTTTTAATTCGTTTACGACAAGTTTATCTAAATAACTCGGTTCAAATTCCATAAGATCTTCTATACCATAGAACTTAGTAATTCTTTTAATCGCTCTATCTTTTTTCAATTCCGGGATCTGACTAATGGTCTCAAGATTTAGCTTTGATAAAATATTTAACCAATCAAGTTTAGTAGTCCAACAGAATTGTTTATCGTCTTCTTCCATGTTTAGTACAATTTTTTATCTAATTGATAAAATGTTTGTTAAAAATTAAAGTTTATTCAAACACTTCTATGTTGTAACCAACAATTGAACCTAATAAATTTATTTATTTTATTCTATAACTTTCAAAATATAGTAATCTACATAGAAATTTTACCCGGTTAAGAGATTTTTGAATGAAGAATATTATTTTTTAGAATAAAAGAATTTCCATAAGAAGAGCTAACTTTGAATGAATTCTTGAATTTTTGAAGAAACAAATTCAGGAGCATCATGAGTAATCCAATGAGACGATTTTTCATGGCGTTCTATTCGGAAATCCTTAACATAATCGGATAATCCTTCTAATAATTGAGGTCTTAACGCAAAATCTTTCATACCCCAAAGCACTAAGGTAGGAACTTCAATAATTCCTAACCAATTTTTAAAGCTTTTATTTGCCCTATAATAATTCACTCCTCCCAAAATTGCCCCTGGTTGAGACCATGCTTCAATGTATTTCTCCTTATCAAAATCACTAAAATTTTCATTAAAAACAGATTCTCTCAATGCCTTATAGTCATTTTCAATTATGAACTTCTCACCATTAGGTTTATAAAACTCAAAAATATAGAAACTCGCTTTTTGTTGTTCTTTATCTGTTCTTAGTTTTTGTGAGAAAATTTTGTGATGTGGAGCATTTAATATAATTAACTTCTTTAAAAATTCCGGATATTTCTCAGCGAATATCCATGCTACTGCTCCTCCCCAATCATGTCCCGCAAGACAGAATTTTCCTAATCTCAGCGTTTCACTTATACCTTTAATATCTTCTATTAAAATTTCTACTTTATAGTTTTCAACGCCCTCCGGTTTATCAGATAAATTATACCCCCTCATATCGGGGATTATTAATTTAAAATCGTCCTTAAGGAGGGGAATTACTTTTGACCAACAATACCAAAATTCTGGAAAACCATGTAATAAGACTAAAGGCTCTCCGGATCCAACAATTATAGTATGAAGTTTTATCCCATTAGTTTCGACATATACTTCTTCTATTCCATTTAGGGTAGCCATAGTTGTTGAAATGTAAAGACTTATTAAATATTTAATGAAATAGGATTAACAAAAAGAAAAATACTTTAGAAATAGGATAAAAATTAGAAAATATACCAAAAAATTCGTTAACTAATTTATTCGAAATAATTCATAAATGATTTTGTAAAATCCTTTACGGAAGAATTGTCAATTTCACCAAATTTATAACGTCCGCGTGGTAATTTGGACTTCCCTGAAAGATATTTCTTTAAGGCAAGTTCATAATCATTAATAGCTAGACTGTTATGTTCTGCGAATTTTATTTCACCAAAATACTTCATTATATCAATCATTATTTTTTCAGCCATTATTGTGTTTTATTCAAATGATTTTTTAATTAATTAAATCATTACTTTTATAAAGAGAAGAAGAAAGTTTACTATATAAATCTTTTCCTACACTTACGACGGTTAAAATTTCTTAGTTTTTACCGAATCCTCATTCACTGAATGAACGTTCATTTGTTAAGTTCTTATCTTTATTATTCAACGAAATAATAAAGAAAAGATATAAAAATAGCACTTTTTAAAAAATCCCATTATTATCCCGCTTTTCATTATTATTTTTTATTATTATTCCCTAAATCTTTTGGAATTTGAAAATTAAAAAGTAATAAATTTTAACATAATTTCTTAACATGTAATAATATTTTTTAATGAATTTTCTTATGAGTTAAATTATAGATTATTTTTTGAGTTGAATAAAAGTGTCTCTAAGGGTAAAAAAGTCTGAAATAATTAAAAGGGAAAAAAGAAACCTATTATTAATATCAGCTCTCTCTGTTTTTGAAGAAAAAGGATTTAATAATACGCGTATAAAAGATGTTACAGAAAAGGCAGGAACTTCTGTGGGAAATTTTTATAACTATTTTAAAAGTAAAGAGGAAGTATTTGAAGTTATAATTAGTGGATTAGCTGAACTTATGCTGGGAAAATTTAAAGGATTATTCATATATTTCCAAGAAGATAGAATTCCTCCGATCTCTGCGGTTAAGAATCTTTTTCGAGGATATGCAAAAATATTTAGAGCTAAAAAAGAGACTTTTCTTATCTTTCTTGAGCAAATGGGAGGGATTAATAATAAATATAGAATGAAAAGAAACGAGATTATTGATAATTTTACGAATGAAGTAGAACAAATCATCTTAAAGCTATTAGATTTCGGAGCTCGTGACCAGAATCCTAAGTTAACAGCTAGAGCTTGGACATCTACGGTACTTGGAGTCTTTAATTGGTGGATTCGGAGTGATTTTGCCCTTGAAGAGGAACAACTTGTTGATAATTTGACAGATTTTCTTGTTAGGGGGACAATGACAAATTAAATTCATTCAGTTTTACTTTATTTTAATTTGAAAGGTTTATCTCGTTTATATTACACTTTTTGTAGGATACTCATCATTTTCCTGCTTTTATGTAACTAAATTTATTGATAGTATTAAAATGGATAAATTTTTACAATAGTTATAATTATAAGCAATATATTCAAATTATACTTGGAGAATTCACAATTTAAAATTATTGGGCTTAACTTAAAATGAATAGAGAAATAGATGATAGAACTTACTTGAATTTTCTTTTACAATCTTTAAATATAGATGATTTGAAACAAATTTGCCGAGATTTTGAGATAAAGGGATTTTCAAAATTAAAAAAGTCTGAGTTAATTGATTTTATCCTTGATTCATTAGCAGAAGAAGAATTAAAAGAGCTTATACAACAAAAAGAAATTGACATCATTTCTGATGAAATTAATTTAGCATTAAAGAAAATTAATGGCGAAGATAGAGAAAGTGTTGCAGAAATTAAAATTATAAATCCTGATAATCATGAAATTGAATTGTTATTTAAAGGATTTAGTTGGGAAGTGCAATCCTACTTATCTATCACTCCAAAAAATATTCAAAATCCCGAACGTGATTGTGATTGTAGAATAGGGTCAAATATGGGTTTATGCAGTCATTTTTGGATTGGATTCATCTATTCATTAAAACAAAATTGGTTTAAACTTAAAGACTGGTCTCTAACAGCTCTACCTAATAATTTCGAAGAAAATATCAAGTCAATAAAACTCATTAATGGTCAGTTAGGGGAAAAAGGAGAAAAGATAAAAGAATTAGCCGTTTTAATTGACGAATCATCGTCAGGGGCAAAACTCATGAGTCATTTAGACTCATCGATAACAGTATATGAGTGTGAAATAACAGAAATTGTTGAAAGAGAATCTGAATTTCAGGGAAATGTCACAAGATTTTTTATGGGTTCTCTTAAGGATGCTAAGTTTGGTCCAAAATTGAAAAAATCAAGTGATTTTCGTGAAGAAGATACACAAAATGTTGAAAACTTAAAAGTTAGAATTTCAGAAAAATTACAAAGCGAAAATAACTTAAAAAAAGGAGATAAGGTTAGTTTTAATGGAAAGCTTGTAAAAGATAATTTTTGGGGTTATATCGTTAAAAATGTTCGAAAAATTTCAAGAAAATAAACTCTTTTGTCAAACATCATGTCTAATTCTATAAATGGAAAAATCTGTATTATAACAGGAGCTAATTCAGGAATCGGTAAAGCAACTGCCCTAGGATTAGCTAAATTAGGGGCAAAAGTTGTAATGCTTTGTCGTAATAAAACACGAGGTGAAGATGCTCAGAATGAAATTATAACTAAAAGCGGAAATAAGTCAATTGATTTATTATTAGCAGATCTTTCTTCACAAAGTTCCATTCGAAAGTTTGTTTCAGAATTTGAAAAAAAGTATGATAAGTTGGATGTCTTAATAAATAACGCGGGTGTAAATCCCAGCAAGCGATATGAGACAATAGATGGTATAGAAAAAGCATTTGCTATTAATACATTAGCTCCATTTTTATTAACAAATTTACTTCTTCCTATCCTTAAAAACAATATACCTGCTAGAATAATTAATGTAGCTTCAGCGGTGCAAAGTAAATCTATTAACTTTGAAAATCTTCAATTTAAAAAACATTTCAGATCATGGAAAGCCTATTCTCAATCTAAAACTGCACTTATTCTTCTTACATACGAATTTGCTAGACATCTAAGTAACAGTGGAATTACTGTAAACTGCCTTCATCCTGGAGGTGTAAAAACAAATTTAACACGAGATTATAAAGGAATCATTAAACTTTTTACAAAATTATTTTTTAGTTTTGCCAAGAGTCCAGAAGAAGGAGCCAAGACATCAATATACCTAGCCTCATCTTCAGATGTAGAAAATATTAGCGGAAAATATTTTATTGACAAAAAAGAAGCCAAATCAAAAGATATTACCTATGATGAATCTATTGCAAAAAGACTTTGGGATGTATGTACCGTTCTCACGAATTAATAACTCTAAGAAGTAGGGTTTATTAATATTACTTTCTTCTCATGCTTAACCTAGTTCTTTTAATTAGGAAATTAATTATTTAACTGTGGGATATTAGTAATGACTGAAACTACCAATAATGAATCTGAGATTATGAAGGGAAAAATTTGTATGGTTACAGGTGCTAATTCTGGGATTGGTAAAGCAACTGCAATAGGTTTAGCCCATCTAGGTGCTTCATTAGTTTTAGTGTGCCGAGATCAAAATCGGGCGGAAAAAGCAATAGCAGAAATAAAGGAAAAAACGGGAAATGAATCGATTGATTTAATATTAGCAGATTTAACTTCTCAGAAGGGGATCCACGATCTTGTATCAGAATTTAAAAACAGATACCATAAATTACATGTTCTAATTAATAATGCGGGAGTAAATTTAAGTAAACGCATATTAACAGAAGATGGAATTGAAACCACATTTGCTGTGAATTATTTGGCTTATTTTATGTTATGTAATTTATTATTGGATACATTAAAAAAGAGTGCCCCGGCTCGAATTGTAAATGTAGCATCAAGTGTACAAGCTAAATCTATAGATTTTGATGATTTAAATGGAGAAAAGCATTATGGCCAGATGAAAGCATATGCACAATCAAAATTGGCAGTTATTCTCTTTACATATGAATTTGCCAAAAGAATCAAGGGAACAAGAGTTTCAGTGAATTGTTTACATCCAGGATACGTAAAAACAAATATGATACGTAACTTTCGACCTTTTGTTAAATATTTTTACCATCTGATAGGTTTATTTATGAAAAGCCCGAAGAGTGGCGCTAAAACTTCAGTTTATTTAGCTTCTACTCCCGAGATAGATGGAGCATCTGGAATTTATTATAAAAGAAGAAAAGAAGCGAAATCTGTTAAAATATCATATGATGAAACAGTAGCTAAACAGTTGTGGGATGTTAGTGTTAAATTAACAAATGTAGATCTTAAGGCGAACTAATTTCAATCAAAATAAAGTTATTTTGTGGGATAATTGAATTTCAAAGAATCTGTAAGTTGCTGTAATTTTTCTGAAACCTCTACTCTTGGAACTTGAATTTTCTCCAATTTTTTATAGAAATCGGGCAAATTCTTAATGTTTTCTAAATAAAAATCTTGAATTTCATCTAAATTTGGTAAATTAGTTATTAGTTCGCCATTCTTCATAATCGGAATTAATAATACTTCGGAATTAGGAGGAATGGGCTCATTTTCCAGTGATAATATATCTTCTTTAAATTGTCCTCCTTTATTATAAACTCTATATACTTGTTTCTTTCCAGGATAAGTTAATTTTTTTTCACTTACTTTAATTTTAGGAATTTCATTGTATTCTATTAGTTTGTATACCCCAGAGATTGTTGGATCGTCACGAGAAGTGGCTAATTCAGTTCCAACGCCAAATATATCAATAGGTACCTTCTTATCAATAATCTCTTTTATCTTGTATTCATTTAAATCTGAACTTGCAACAATTAACACTTTCTCACATCCATTTTTATCTAATATCTTTCGGACTTTTTTGGCATGTTCAATAAGGTCCCCTGAATCTATTCTTACTCCTTTTATATTATTTCCAAATTTGCATGATTTTTCGGCTCCTATTTCAGTA
>JABXKB010000347.1 GCA_013375485.1 Promethearchaeota archaeon
TTGAAGGCATAACATAAAAAGCTCCTTGAGGTTTTATTAGATCAAAGCCAATCTCATTTAATCTACTGTAAACTAAATTTCTCCTGTTATCAAAACTTTGCAAAATCTCTTCGAAAAAATTATAACCCATTTTTAACGCTTCAATAAATCCATATTGGGCAGCGTGATTTGTTCCTGCCACTGTATATTGATGAAATTTCTCCATTAAGTCTATGATTTCTTTTGAAGCAACTGCATACCCAATTCTAAATCCTGTGGCAGAAAAAAGTTTTGACATTGCATTTACCGTGATAGTTCTTTCAAACATACCATCTAGGGAGGCTGGACTTACATGCTTTAATCCCTCGTAAATGTAGTTTTCATAAACTTCATCAGTGATTAAGTATAAATCATTTTCAATGATTATATCCACCATTTCTTTCAATTCCGTTTGAGTTAGAACATGACCAGTAGGGTTATTTGGAGAATTAATTAAAATTGCCTTAGTCTTACTTGTAATAGAATTTCTAATTCTCTCCATATTGGGGCTAAAATCTTTATTACGTTCAATTTCTATTACTTTAACACCAAAAAATAATGCACAATAGAAGTAAGAAAGAAAATTCGGTGAAGAAATAATCATTTCATCGCCAGGATTAAAAATTGTTGCAAATGCTAAAGTAATTGCTTGACTACCTCCATTTGTTACGATGATATTATCTCTCCAATTGGCATTGATGTTATTAAAATTATTGACTTTTTTCTGCAACAATTCTAATAACTCTGGAACACCTCTTGTAGGGGCATACATAGTAATTTTGTTTTTTAACGCATTAATATTTCCTTGTATTGCTGGTTCAGGTGTAATAAAATCTGGTTGTCCAATCCCTAGACTAATAACATCTGAACGACCTAAGGCAAGATCAAATAACTCTCTAATAGCTGATTTTGGAGCTTTAGCTATTCTCTGAGAAGTCTCTTTCATGATTAATTATCTTAATTTTAATAATTTAAAAAGTCAGTTTGTTAATATACTGATACAAAAGAGAGTTTTTTCAGATTATTAAAATTTTTTAAATATTTACACCGTGATTACTTAAAATTTGATTCACTAAAAGAGAAAACGCCTCTTCAATGTTTTCTCCGAGTTTTGCAGAAGTTTCTATAAAATGGCTAGCCTTGATTTTTGTAGCTAATTCTTTTCCTCTTTCTGTAGGGACCGCTACCTGTTCTTTTAAATCAGTTTTGTTACCAATTAATATAAATGCCCCTTTTTTTTTTACATGTTTTTTGTAATCTTTTAACCATTTATCATTAATGCTATCTAATGTATGATAACGTGTGACATCATAAACAAGAAGAGCGCCTTCACACCCTTGAAAGTACATACTCCGAACTACCCGGTATTTTTCTTGACCCGCGAGGTCCCACATGATTAATCTAACTTTTGTGTTATCCAGATTTACATCCTTACGAATAATATTAGCCCCGAGAGTGGGTTTATAGTCTTCATTAAAGGAGCTTTCTACAAATTGATTTATCAAAGAGGTTTTACCTACTGCGGCATCTCCAATAATCACTATTTTAAAAACAAATTCTCGTAATTCTCTAGGTTCTTCTTCTAAACTCATTATGCAATTAATAATTTTGTTGTATGTCTATTTAATACTTTATTTCTAATTTTTTTTAGAAATTTTTTTATTATTATTGAAGGATTTCTATTATTATCTTTGTTGTTAAATTATTTAAAATTTCTTTTAATTTTTAATTTAATAACAAAATTATTGTGATTTGGATCGTTTATGTCTTGTTTATCCATTTCATATATAACAAGATGTTCTGAGGGTAAAGATTTTTGTAAAGAATGGACTAAGAAACCCTCAAATAAATCACAAGGAACTCCAATTTCAGAACAAAAGATACATTTATTTACTTGAACTGTTATTTCATTTCCGTTATTTTCTATAATTTCGACTTTCCAATCTGTTATAATTAAAGAATTAATTTTATCAATTATGTCTTCAAAACTTATTCCAAAAGGAAATAAGTAAAAGGAAAATTTTTTTCCAATCTCAAAGAGAAGTATAGATGAATCAAATAATAAACAATTTTGAGCAGAAATGATTTTCTTAAACGAAAAGAAATCTATTGAGTCATGAGGATTTTTATCTCTTATATCCTTTAAATGCATCATTTCTGCTTCTCTTAAAATAGATTTCATTCCATCGTAATCAAGTATATCATGATATGCTTGGAGAAGTGCTACAACCACCCTATTTTTTACAAATCCCTTATAATCCCCTATCATTTTGGTATGATTTTATGCCCTTATTTTTACACTTATAATATAATTCCTATTCTAAATCTATTTTAACACCACTCTTCTTTAATACATGAGAAACTAACGTTTTAAATGCTTTTTCAACATTTTTACCATATTTTGCCGAAGTTTCAATGAATTCTACTGCCTTAATCTCTTCAGATAATAATTTTCCCTCTTCTGATGATACTTTAATAGAATCTTTCAAATCTGATTTATTACCAATTAATAGATATACTCCATCTGGTCTCCCATAATTCTTAAAATCCTCAAGCCATTTAGTTTTAACCCGCTCAAATGTAGAATATCTTGTCATATCATAGACGAGGAGTGTTCCCGCACATCCTTGAAAAAACATCTGACGTGTTAATTCATATTTATCCTGCCCAGCAATGTCCCAAAGAAGCAGAAGAATTTCGGAATTATCTTCTTGAATTCGGATATCTTTGGTTACAATGTTAACGCCTAATGTTGGTTGATAATTTTCCTTGAAGGAGTCTGTAATATATTTATCAATTAAAGAGGTTTTTCCTACTGCTGCATCACCTAATACAGTTAATTTAATTGCCCATTTTCTATTATCTCCTTCATCCATCTTAAATTACCGGTTTATTACAATTCTAATAAAGATAAACCAAATTGTGGATCATTAACTCTATTTAATTTTTGTTCAATCTCGAATATACTAACTTCTCCGGTTACAGAAACTATACTTGGTTTGCTTAAATGTCCTCCAATAACGCTATAATCACCTCTTCCTAAAGAAACATGCAAGTGAATTATCGGTTCTCCGTTTTTAAAAGCAATATTTCCCATGCATGAAATCAATTCTACGTTTTCATTAAAGGTTTTCATTTTATATTCTTTAGAATTAAGAATATAAAAACCAATTGTAAATGTTTTTAGAGCTCCGATACATTTGACAAATCCAGATTTAATGTTAAATTTTTTCACCAAGTTAATGATGGAGTCAAGTAAATCCTCGCCAGGTTCTATTTTTCCAACAATCACTCTTGTAACTTTAGTTTCCAGACTTTTCAATTAAACACCATTATTAATCTGACTAACTTAATTAAAATTTTTAAGACATAATCGCTAAATTCTTTAATACTTTGTATACTAATTTCTTAAATGCATCTTCAACATTATCACCGTATTTTGCGCTTGTCTCAATAAAATCGGCTGCATTTATTTTATCAGCGAAATTTCTTCCTTTCTCAGTCGATACTGCTCTTGAATCATTTAAATCAGTTTTATTTCCAATAAGGATACAAGATAGTTCTCCTTCTGAATATTTATTTAAATCTTTTAACCATTTAGATTCAATATTGTTAAATGTGACTTCTCTGGTTGTATCATAGACTAGAAGTGCCCCTAGAACTCCTTGAAAGAACATTTTTCGTGAAATATCATATTTTTCTTGACCAGCTATATCCCAAAGAACCAATCGAATTTGAGCATTTATTTCTTCAATCTTAATTTCTTTAACAACAATATTGACGCCCAAAGTGGGTTTATAGTCCTCCCTAAATTTGTGTTGAGTATATATATCAACAAGCGACGTTTTTCCGACAGCTGCGTCGCCTAATAATACAAATTTAAAGACAACAATCTTTTCTTTTTCCCCAGACATTGTTGTTTTTTAATTCCTTTCTAGTTTTTTATAGATAAGATAATTTCATATTTTTTATACTTGAGCTAAAGAATTGTTTTTTATGAGTATGCTACAAATTAAATTTCATCTAAATTTCGAAAAACTATTTATAGTGAGCTGTTATAACCATTATTAGTAGATTAGTATAAGAGATATTATGCCGGAAAAAGTAGAAATAACTGGAGTTGAATTATTATTATCTGAGCCAGCTCGGGTTGACATGAAATGGGTTGGAAATGATGATTTAATTAACCAATTGAAAGCCGCATGGATGATTGTTGATAAGGAGGATTTACCTCTTAATCCCCGAATACTAGGAAAGCCAGGTGTCGGGAAGACTACACTTGCTTATGCTGCTGGAAGAAGATTGGAAAAAGATGTATATATGTTTCAATGTACAATGGATACACGCCCTGAAGATTTGCTAATTAGCCCGGTTATTGCTTCAGATACTAAAATAGCCTATGTTGCAAGTTCTTTAGTATCGGCTATGATAAAGGGAGGCGTTTGTTTGTTGGATGAGGGAAATAGGATGAGTGAGAAAAGCTGGGCTTCCTTAGCACCATTAATGGATAAAAGACGTTATGTTGAAAGCATTATTGCAGGTATTAGAATTTATGCTCATCCAGAATTTCGGTTATGTGTTACCATGAACGCAGATAGTAGTACGTATGAAATTCCAGAGTATATACAGTCTCGTTTACAACCTAAAATTTATATAGACTTTCCAAATAAAGTTGATGAATTAAAAATCTTGAAATACAATTTACCATATGCCTCAGAAGAAATTTTAGAATATTGTGTAGATTTCCTCCAAAATGCTCATATTCATGACGAACCCTATAC
>JABXKB010000348.1 GCA_013375485.1 Promethearchaeota archaeon
TAACTAATGCTGAAATTATACTGAAAGAAATGAAGATACCGAAAGAAGAACAAGAAGAATTTTTAGAAGATTGCAGAAATTCTGGTGGATTTTGTGATTGTGAGATATTTTTAAACTCTGAGGATTATTTGAGAGAAAAATATAATAATGTAAAAAATTAGAACTCTATTATTTTATTTAATTCCAAGCCTATTTTTTTCTAGTTGGACTAACTCTCGCCGTAATATTTTACCTGAGCTTGATTTTGGAATATTATCGACAAATTCGACCTCACGTATTTTCTTGTAAGCAGAAATCTTTTCAGCAACCCATTCCATAATTTCTTCCTCAGTTACTTTACCTTTGGACTCTGGTTTCAAAATAATAAAAGCTTTCGGAATTTGACCAATATCCATTTCCGTAGATGGCTTCCCAATAACGGCAGCATCAAATACATGTGGATTTTTAAATAGTAAGTCTTCAAGCTCAGCGGGAGCGATGCTCCAACCTTTGTATTTTATCATTTCTTTGATACGGTCCATAAGATGCTCATACTCTTCTTCATCAATATAAGCCATATCACCAGTTCTTAACCATTTCTCACCAGTTTTTGGGTCAATCCAAAAAGCATCCTTAGTAGCTTCAGGACGTTTCCAGTATCCTTTCATAACTTGAGGTCCCTTAATAACCAGTTCACCAACCTGGCCACGTTCAGGAAGTTCTTCCCCAGTCTCTAAATCAATTATTTTATGAAATGTATCTGAAAGCAAAGTCCCTTGAGATTCCATTTTACGACGATATATTGGATTTACAGCAACAACCGGAGAAGCTTCAGTCAAACCCCAACCATGTTGAATGGTTGCATCTTTTGCATTGCATTTTTCCTTCGCTAGTTTATCAAATCTTTCAAGAAGTTCGAGAGGGATTGGTGCGGCACCATTATTAAAGATTTTTAAGTTCCTCCAATTGTATCCTTTTATATTTGGATCTTCGAGGTGTCTAACCACTTCGAGAAATATTGGAGGTACGCATAGGCTATATGTAACTTTGTATTTTTCAATGAGTTCACAAAATTCTTTAACTTTAAATCGAGGAGTAACTACCTGTGCTGCACCTAACAATATAGCTTGATTCATGCACACATTTAGTCCATATATGTGATAAAGAGGAAGTACAGTCATAGCTATATCTAGTTCACTTAATTCGAAAGTTGGAGACACTTGAATTATATTTGACACCATATTAAAGTGTGTAAGCATGGTCCCTTTTGGTAGCCCTGTTGTTCCACTTGTATATACTAATGCTGCGAGGTCTTCTTTTACATTGAATTCATATTCTGGGGGATTTGATTTTGTTTCTGATAGTAATTCTGACCATCCAATAGTTCCTTCAGGTATTTCTGGTTTTTCTTCTGATTCTATTACTATTATGTTTTTTATATTTGTTTTATCCTTGACTGCTGCTACATTTATATATTCATGTTGAGAAACAATGATTGTTTCTGCTCCAGAGTCATTTAGTTCATATTCTACTTCTATTTCTTTAAATAATGGATTCATAGGCACCAAAATAGCACCTGTTTTTTCTAATCCAAAAAATGAAATTTCCCACGGGATTGAATTTGGAGCGTATAAAGCCACTCTATCTCCCTTTTTCACGCTTAGATTTTTTAATGCTGTAGCGACTATGTCCACTTGATCTTTAAACTTTTTGAAGGTCATATCTTCTGGGTAGAGGAAAACGGGTCTATCTGGAATTCTTTTAGCTGTTTCTTCTAAAACCTTATGAATAGGTATTTCGGGATAATAAAGATGACCTCTTTTGTATTTAACCATAAACTTCACCTAGTTAGATATTAATTAAAACAAAATGTAAAATCTCTAATTATAGTTGTGCGCTAATAAATTATAAATATTTCATGGGTGTAATTAAAATTATAATTAAATGTCAATGAAGTTCTAAAATGAAAGAAGATTTTGATATTATTGTAGTTGGTGCTGGTTTTGGGGGTCCAGTTGCTGCGAGAATAAGTGCAGAAGCGGGTTTAAAAACTTTAATCATCGAAAGATCTGAAAATGTAGGAGATAAAGTAATTTCTGGATTGACAATTCCATTTTATGGCTTCTTATTTGGCCCAAAATTTATTAGAGATGGCAATCCTCCGTTTGAACGGCCTTCTGATGGTATAATTAATTATATTATAAAGGATATAGAGAAAGGAGATATTGAAATTGATGATTCTCTAAGAGTTCCAAAACCCCTCTCTCCTATTATTGCTTTTGGGTATAATGCATATTGTAAACCTTTTTGTGAATGGGAAGTTAGAAAAGCAGTTGAAGTAGGTGCTATATTGAAGACTTCCACTACAGTGATAGATGTTATAAAAGAAGATAAATGCATTAAAGGAATAATAACAGATAAAGGAGAGAGAATACGAAGTAAAATTGTTATCAATGCGGAAGGCTCTAAAGGATTATTGGCAATAAAAGCAGGTATAAGAGAAAGGTATCCTCCTGAAACAATATCTTTGGCTGACACCTATGATTACGTAATGGCAAAAGAAGATATTGATAAAGTTTTTGGTTATTCTGTGAAGATGTGCTGGGGTTGGGATGAACAACGGATAGCACCTCCACTGGGTTTTGGAAACGGTTTAATGGTATGGCCTTATCGAAATAGTCTGCATTTTATGCAAGATCAGTGTTTAAGACTAGAAAAAGGAAAGGTTCCAAATTTAAATAAACTCTTTAAAGAGTATCATAGCAATATTACTCAAAAATTACTTTGGTGGCAAAATTTAGTAGAACCTCATGCTAAATTAAGGGCAAGAATGTGGGATTGTTTTGAAATTTACGTTGGTTTGAATGAGAAACTACGTAATATGCCTAATCATACAGATGGTATGATATTAATAGGAGATGCGGCAGGACTTGAAAGTACAGAATTATGTGACGGAGTACCAGCAGCTTGGTTTTCTGCAGAAATAGCTGCTAATGTAGCTATCGAAGCAATAAAGGCAAACGATACTTCAAAAAGAATTTTGAGAAAATATGATAGAAAAATAAAGACACATCCAATAATTCAATGGTCAATTTCTGGGAGAAATAGGTATAATTTACGGCTCGCACAAAAAGAACACAGTTTAAAGAAGTTAAGAAAATGTATCCATAACGGGTGGGGCTTAGGTTCGTTAACCCATTTTACTACACCCTTTTTGAAAGTGTTGCTTCCCTACGTGAATAATGATCCGACAATTATAACAAAGTGGATAAAAATGTTCTTTAGATATTATCAGAATTGGTTTTATGAAAGTTATGATTACACTGATAAGCGAAAATTAAGAAAAGTATCATCTAAAAAGCTTAGAAAAATGGAAAAGAAATTTACACGTTACCTGAGATTAATAGATTCTCTTTTAAAATCTTTAAGAAAAAAGCGAAAATTGCTCTCAGCTATAATAATTCCTTTTAATAATTCTTTAAATACTTTATTGAAAAGAATCCTCCCAATATTTGAACCGATTTATTCAATTACTCTTAAGTTATTAAATCCAATTTCAAATCAATTAAATAATAAAATATTAAAATTTGTTAAATATGCCAATCCTTCAATTTTTCAGGCATAATTAGAAAGGAGTGAAAAAATTATGGTAAAATCTTTTGAAGAATTTCCTGGTGTTGAGTGGGTTGAAGGAACAGGAGAGTTTATAAAAATAAATCAAGCTAAATGTATAGGTTGTATGAATTGCGTAAACGTTTGTTTAGCAGGTTGCTTTGAAATTGTAGAAAAAAAGGCGCAGGTTAAAGAATTAGAAAAATGTATGGAGTGTGCATCCTGTTGGTATGTATGTCAGGAGGAAGCAATAATATTCTTTTGGCCTTTAGGAGGTACTGGATATAAGAGTGATTGGGGATAATCTCTTAAACTTTTTTTCGAAATTCAAGAGATATCTCTGAAGGGTTCTAAATATGAGTTCATTTTCTTTAGATTTTGAACCAGATAATCAAATTTAATTTTATCAAATTTCACAAATAACCTAGGTTGTATTCCATTCTGAAAATCCAAGAATACTACCACAGAAGGGGCAATACCACATTTTTTTTCTTCGAGTAAACTCACCTTTAAATCCTTGAAATTTTTTACGTCCTTTTTTATCTACTTCCTTAGCATAGAAATCATATATATGAAGCTCTTTTTTACAATAGGGGCATTTTGGATATACATGAGAAGCTGAATTGAAATCGTATCCACAACTAGGGCATTTTAGTACATTAATCCCGATTATTTTTCCACATTCCCAACATCCTTTATCGAACATAAGTTATCTAATTTTCGTTTTAAATATTGAATTGTAATAAAAAAAATTAAGGTTTATCCATTTATATAGATTTCAAATGAAAATTTATCGTAAATATGAAAATAATGACATTTATCACTTTTTGGATGTTTGCCATTTGATAGAATTCTCTATAGCTGTTAAATAATCACATCTTAAGGTTGAATGCTAAAAAAAAATAAAAAAAGAGAATTAATAATTTGTCGTCATAAAACCGAAGATAACGAATATTAGTAACCCCATAATAAGGCACATTATACCATAGATATAGTAAGCCCTGATATATTTTTCACTTAGAAACATTAGATCAGTCATGTACCAACTGACAGCTCCTCCAATACCCCAAATAGTTATATCAGTAATAATGTTTGCAGCACTGTCTAATTCCACTTTAATACCTACCAAATAAAGGATTGTATTTTCAATTACTTCCCATATACCTGCAATAACAATCGTGATTATCCAATAAATCACAAAT
>JABXKB010000049.1 GCA_013375485.1 Promethearchaeota archaeon
AGATCTAAAGAAGCTAAACTTAATGAGGAACGAAACCTAATGACTGATGAGCAAGTAAGACTTCGAGAAAATATCTCGGTTTTGGGAGAAGATAGTCAATCTATATCATTAAAAGAAAGATACATAAAAAAATTGAATACTCAGGAGAGTAGGTTCGAAGAAATCAATAAAGAACTTAAAGTATTAGACAAGAAAATTAAAGAACTAAACACAGATATTGAAAATAAAATGAATCTCCTTTCACCTCCTTAAATCTAAAAATTATCACTTTTTATTATATAGTTAGATCTCAAGCCAAAATGGATTCATTAAGGATGGTAGTAAAAACAGAATTTATAGGTTTTAGAAGTTTATTGTACCGAAGTGGATGGTTTTATAATGCAATAACTCGTAGATTATATGATCAAGATAAGAAATTTTCCACCATCGCAACACTTATAGGTAAAGGACCAAAAACAGTTTTAGATTTGCCTTGTGGTACCGGTTATTTAATGCGTTTTTTACATCCAGCAATAGATTATGAAGGAGCAGATCTTAACCATCGATTTCTAAAACGAATCAGAAAAAAAGAATTGAAAAAAAGAAATATAAAATTAACCAAAATAAATTTACAGCATAAGAATATTTTTGATTTTCAAGAATATCGAGGGGAGAAAAAGGACGTTATTGTACTTTGTGATATATTGCATCATATATACCCTAAACATGTTGATTTAATCAATATAGCTAAAAAAATTTCTAATAAAATTATTATATGTGAGCCATATGTAATAAAACCGAAAGAAATCTCTGCTCATGATAAATTATTAAAAACAGTGATATTTATCGGTAAATATCTGCCGAAATCTTTATTCAAGATTGTTGATTTCTTATTCTTAGATAATGATGGTATTAACTCTTATCAAATGAGATCACAATGGAATCTCAATAAGAAAAGCCTTAAAGTATTTTTTAAAACTATGGGATTTAAAAATATATATAAAATTTCCGATGAATTTATTGCGATTTGGGAATCACAAGATATTATGGAGGTACAAGCCTAAATATGGTAAATATCACTCTTTCGCTATGGGATACGGGAGGACAAGAGCGATTTGATTTTTTTAAAACCGACTTTTTCAAAGGTGTTGCTGTACTTGGTTTGGTCTTTGACTTAAGTCGCCCTGATACTTTTGATGAAATCGATGAGTATTTCAAAGAAATTCGAGAACAATCTGGTAATATCCCCATTTTTTTAGTAGGTAACAAAAATGACTTAAAAAAAGATATAGGAGAAACCATCCCTAGAGAAAAAATCATCCAAAAAGTAAATCAATATTATTTATTTGAATATATCGAAACTTCAGCACTAGAAAATGAAAATGTAGAAAGGCTATTTTACAGATTCGCTATCACAGCATTACTGGATTTGAAACCTCGACTTGGTGAAATTATAGATTCAAACCATTTCAGATTCAAGATTCTATTGGCCGGAGCTGCTGCTGTTGGAAAATCCTCGCTTATAAGAACCTTTGCTAAAAAAGAGTTTGAAGAAAACTACAAATTGACTGTAGGTTTAGATTTTATGACTCAGAATCTTGAAATTCAGGAAGAAAATATCCCAAGAGAGACACAAGAATTAATTAAAAAATCAGTTAAAGGTTATAAAAAAATACTCAAAAAATATCGCAAAAGAGAAGAAATATCTGAGATTCTAGACACATTAAAAGAAATACAAAAACATTGATATTATTCTCAAAAATTTTCCCACTCTAATGTTTCAATGTTATACAAAATGAGTTTGGCTTGCAATCATGTCTGCTTTATGTATTAACGTAGCAAGTTCATTCATATCTATTGGAAAGTATTTACTCCATTGACCGTGATGAAATATTATTGCTTGATACATCTCATCATCAAAAAATAAAATATGCCTTTTTCTCTTAAGGACTGCAATGGCTTCTTCAACGTGATAATGTCTTCCCTCATAGTTGAATTTTCTTACAATTTCTTCATGTATTATATCTAATTCTTTACGATCTACCGCGATCTTAGATACTACATCCTTTCTTTTAAAGGTATAGTATGAAATCTTGCCAAAATCATGATAAATGGCAGTTAAAACTGCTTTTTTAACTTCAACATTGTAATCCTTAGATTTACTTAACTCATAGGCATAATTTGTTACTAATAAAATATGGTCAAATAACCCTCCCGTATACCCACCATGAAATCCTCTTAACGCAGCAGGTAGCTTTTTTGATACCATCAAAATCTCCTTTAAACATTCTCTTGCTGAATCTTCTAGTTCAGTAAGATCAAAAAAATAGTCAAATCCTTTATAATCGAACTCTAATTGGTTTTTGAGATCCTCATTAACAAAATGATTAAGATCGAGAAGATCAATAATATTTCTCTGGTTTTCTATATTGATTTTAGAACTAATTTCTTTTAGAAGGTTAAAAGCAAATTTATAATCTTCGGTTTTTAAGACATAAAAAAATTTTGTAATATGCTTACAAAATTTATGGTTTTGCTTCTTACGAGCTAAATAATCAGGACAGTCATGATCTATAACCCTGTATGTATTTTTTTGGGAAATATTTAAATTAAGCTTATATGGAAATAGTTGGTTTCCTTGTATTTCAGCTTCAATTATTCCATTTTCTTTATCTATTTTAAAAATTCTTACACAATCATCTGGAATGGCTTTTACCCGATTTAAAGTATTTTTATTAGTGAGAATTTTAATAATTTCTTCAAATTCAATATGTTCTACCATTATTTCTAATACTAGTTATAGAAATTATTTAAACCATTAGTCCCTTATTAATTTAAATTTTTAAGAAAAAAAATTAAATTATCATATCATTATTTAATTAACAAATCAAGGTGTGAAATATGAGTATTGAAGAATTACAAGAACAAGTAGATAAGCTATTAGAAGAAATGGATGAACTTCAAGAAGTGTGTGACACTTTAGAAATTTGCAATCAAGATGATGGCTGCGCTACTTGCGAAACAAATAAAAAAATTGAAGAATTGGAACAAAAAATTGAAGAACTCGAAGACAGAGTAGAAAAACTTATGGGACCAGAAGAAGAGGAATAAAGCCCATAACATTCAATTATAAATCTTTTATTTTATTCTATTCTTAATATTTTATTCTTATAAATTTTTAAATTGATTTCTTAAATTTCGTGACATTATAAACTGTTGTATTTGTCTCGAACCTCCAATGATTTCCTGAATTCGTGAAATATTTACGTAATCTTGCATCAGTGTATTATCACAAAGCCCCGCTCCTCCCATAAGATTAGCAGTTTCATAACAGACTTTTTTGGAAAGCGAAGCACAATTATATTTATATTGACTTCCTAAGGCTACTAATGCTCGCGATATATTTTCTGGTAATTTCCCTTCATACTTTAGCATCTTTTCATCATACATTTCGCAGAATTTTAAAATTCCATGTGTAAGTGCTGTTGTTTTTGCCCAAAGATCGGTTAACGTAAATCCTACTCCTTGGAAAAGCAGAATCTCCTTCTCAAATTGCCTTCTCATGTTAGCATATATAATTGCATACGCTAATGCTCCCCAACATTCACTTACACCTCTCACCGCGATTGAGATCCTCTCAGGGACCAAACCCTCAAAAAGGTGCACCCTGCCTTTACCAATACCAGCAAGCACGTATTCCTTTGGGACTTTTAAATTTTCTAATTTTTCTTTGCCAATGTATAATTTTGAGACCCACGGTATTCCAACTCGTTCGCAGCTCCACCCATCCCATGATGTGTTGATAAGGAACTGACCCATTAGGTTACCATTGTTTTTCTCTGCGGTAGCATAAGCGATTGCCCACTTTGATCTAGGAGCGTTAGTGTTAAAAATCTTTGTTCCATTTAATATAAAGCTTCCATCTCCCTGTTCTTCGCATGTGGTTAACATATGAACCGCGTCTGAACCTCTTTCTGGCTCAGTAATTAATAAACATCCTGGAGTCTTTCCAGTTACTAGCTCTTTTAATGCTTCTAATCTAATAGGTATATTATCGTGATGCTCCTGGATAGGGTTAATACAAATAACTGTAGCACCGCTTCCCATAGTAAATTGAGGATCAAAAAAGTCAAGTGCCAATATTCTCATAAAATCCATAGCCATTCCATGTTCTTTATAGTTCAAATCAATGCTTTTATAACTATATTGACGAGTAATATAACCTTGGTTTCCAAAAGTAGGATACCAATCGTATATATCTTCATTCGGTCCGTGAGTAATATTATTATCTTCTTCAAATTTTAAGCAAAAGCCTTGAACTTCTTTAAGAAAGGCGAATTGACTTTCAGTAAGAATTGGAGATAAATTTTCGTTAAGATAATCATACCTATGATCTAAATTTAATTTTTCCAAAATTTCATCATTAATAACTTGCGTTTCAAATCGTTTTTCCATTTTAATATACTCCTATCATTTATTTTTAATTTTAATAATACTTAATTTTAATATATTTTTTTCCAAATTTTTGAAAAAAAAATTATTTATAGAAATTGAACGAACCTTATTATGGAATATTAAGTTATATTTAAACTGAAATTCTAAATAATAAAATTCAAATTAGAGTAAACAAATTAGGATATGAATTATAATGACTGAAAATCAAAAGTTTAAAACCCAAGTAATAAATGATGAGATTCTAGAGAAATTGAGCCTTAAGAATCGATATGCTTTTGTTAATAATAATTTAACTGCGATGTTATCTCAAGAGGAATTTAATTTCTTTCGGAAAGTTCAGAGGTTTTGTCTAAGATTTGAGAAAAAGAATGAAATCACTCATGCTGCGGATGATGATCTTTATAGTTGGATTCCTGCATTTGGAGCAGAAGGATTTATAACTCGTCAACACGCGTTTGAAATGATTGATTTAGATTACCCTGAGTGGGGATTAGCAACAGATATGCTTCGTACCTTAGCAGTTGATAATTTTGATCCCCAATTTTCAATGGCAGGTGGGGCTACAGTTTTAGCGATCAATCCTATTTATGAGCATCATGAAAATGTTCCAGCACGGCTTGAGGCATTAAAGGAGTTAGTGACTGGTCTATCACCAGGCGCAATTCTTATTACAGAACCCGAAAGAGGATCTGATGCAGTTCATCAATTAACTACTTGTGATGAGCAGGAAGATGGCAGTTTTATTTTAAATGGAGAAAAAGTTTTTAATACGAATGCTCCTAAATCAAAATGGGTGGTTGCTTATGCTACCGCAGAGAAAAATAATGGGAATATGATGGCTCAATTCTTGATAAATACAAATTGGGATGGGTGGAGTTGCGAACGAGTTGGAATACCATGGACTCCTAAAGTATATTTAGGAAAGGAGAAATTCACTAACTTAAGAGTCCCCAAAGAATATATATTAGGTCCTGTAGGCAAAGGTCGTGAACATCTTTTCGAGGGATTAGTACCAGAAAGAATAGCAATTGCTTATGGAGCTGTCTCCCAATGTTGGGGTTCCCTTTCACATGCCGTAATTTATGCAAACTTAAGAAAACAATTTGACCAAGAGATCTTAAAATTCCAAGGAGTTGGATTTTTACTTGCAGACTTATGGGCGAAAACAACAAATATAACTTTTGGATTACTCAAGTTCTGTGAAACCTTCGATGAGAAATTCAAAAAATTTGAAGGAAAGATACCTCGTAATATTTCACAAGCAATGGTAGCAAGTGCCTCTCAGTTTAAATATCAGGCTACTTCACTATCAAAGGACGTTTGCTACGAAGCCGCTAACCTTATGGGTGGTGCGGGATTATCAGATAATACTTTAATGCAAGATTATCTAAATATTTCACGAATTCAAGAAATTGTTGGGGGTTCTAGACAAATACAAATGTATATTATGAGTTTATCCCTTAGAACTTTATATAAAATGTCCGTTTCATAAAAAAAATAATTTAAATTTATTTTTATTTATTTAATTTTTCTTTTTATTTTGGTATTAATTTGAAAATTCCTTCTAAGTTATCTGAAATCGCTTTTCGGGTAAATAAATAGGGAATATAAATACCCTTTACCCATAATTTTATTAAATCTTTGTAATGTTTATGGAAAGGTAAACCCGATTGTCCTCCCGGTAATGCACCTATTGATTTGTCCCAATCGGACAAATCGTGGATTTGGCGATAAGAAGGTCCTACAACAACATCATAATTGCTTAAGCGATCATAGTATCCATTATTAAGTGTATTTGCATCTCCACCAATTTTAAAAGGACCCGCGTTTAATACTTTAGCATCTTTATTAACAAGCGAAAATGGGTGAGTAAGTGTAAGTTTATGTAAATTACCCCACTGCCATTTTTTATAATCAGTTGATAATTTATCAGTTAGAAAATTAATTGTTTTTTTAAATGAGTTAAGCAATATTTCTTCCAATTCCTTTAAATTTTCAGAATATAAGTCGATAATTTGCTTTAGATTAAAAGGACGACTCCCATAAAACAATTTCAGTATTTCTTCACCAACTAATGGTGTTATAATGAAATCAAGTGTCTCGTGATGCCATATTTTAAAAATAGTACCAGCTATACTATTTTTAGTTAAATAATAATCCCATTCTTCAAGAATTGATATAAAATCAGAGTATTCTTCTGATATTTTAGTAGATTTAAGATGTTTTAACATAATGGGTAACAATTCAGCAGCTTCTTCAGTGTATCTATCAAGTTGAAATTTCTTAAAATCTTCGATTGAGAATTTTTCTTTTGATTGCATTAACTTCTTTAACCTAATTTGTCTATAAGGTTCAATCCTATCTTGTGCTATCAGGAGTCCATTTGGAGCCTTATCTTCATTAAAATTCGCAGTATAAACAAAACCTTCCTTAGGATTATATAGTGAGAATAATTGATCGAAAGATGATAAACTCTTCCAATTAAATTTTTCATCCGTACCAGGAGTTATCGTAGCACCATCCCCAAAGTTTCTTATAGGAATTCTTCCACCATGTTGATGGCCAATATTCCCTTTTACGTCACCATAAATAAAGTTTTGAGGATTAATGGTTATATTGTTTATTCCATCTCTAAAACTTTCCCAATCAAAGGCTTTATTTATCTTTATAAAGCCAGTTATATTGTTCTGGAGTTCTGGTTTAAAACTTGACCACTGTAATGCATATTTACCGGGGAGATTAAATTTGTAATATCTCTGATTCTTATCAAAATATTTCATAACCGGACCAAATTTGGATCTTAAAACCTTATGTACTATTCGTTCAGATTTATTTTGTACTTTTATTAGTTCTTCAATTACTTCAAAATCTATCCACTCTCCATTATATTTATACTGGTTCTGGTTCTCGGGATTTACCTCCAATTCATATAGGTCTATTGTATCGGCAGTTACATTGGTTAAACCCCAAGCTATATTGTCGTTATGCCCTATAACAATCATAGGTAATCCCGGAAGCGAAGTACCTATTACATTTAATTCTGGACAATTTAGATGAACTAAAAACCATATAGCCGGATTTGTAAGGGCTAGATGTGGATCGTTTGCTAATAATACTGCACCAGATTCAGATTTATGGGGGCTAACAGCCCAAGCATTACTACCCATAGATCCCTTGACATAAGTTTCTGAAAAAAAAGGTATGAACCGTTTAGCTTTTGCAAGACCTAATTTAATTATTAAATGTTCACGTATTACTTCTAAAGGAAAGTTCCAACTACTTAGATTCCACTCAATCATACTAATTATTTTAAAAGAATCCTCAATTAACCATTCACGGGGTTTGACTTTTAATACTGAAAATTCAATTGGAGGATTTATTTCAGCTTCTTTTATACCTACGTTTACACCATCCACGTAAGTATTTAACCATCGATATTCTTCTGATTCTTTATTCTTATCCAAAATTGATGCACACTTTTTTGCTAACCGATGTAATCCAATTGTCCTATAATATTTATCACTCAGAAGAGTTGCGTCTCCCGTTAGTTCTGATAATTCACCGGATATTAACCGCCTAAACGTTTCCATTTGCCACAATCTATGTCTTGAATGAAGATAACCTTGAGCAAAATACGCATCATCTAGTGATTTTGCGTAAACATGTGGAATCCCCCAATTATCCCATAAAATTTCAACCTCTTTTTGAATGCCCTTTACTTTTTCAGATCCTGATACAGGTGGGAACGCATGTTTAGCAATATTGAGTAAATCTTCCATTTTTCAAACCTTTGAAATTTTAAACCTTAATATTAATCTAATCAAATTAAAGTTTATTAATAGTATATCAATTAAAAGAATGTTACTTTTTCAATTCCTAATTAACCTAACTTAAAAGAAAATTATTTTTTTAATCTTAGAGTTTGGAGGCTAATTTTGGAGGACACCCTTTAATATAAATCCCAGGGAATATATCACGCGCACAATCCCCAAATAAAAATACCTTACCTTTGACATGTTGAGTATTTTTCATATTTCTCCCCATTATATATGAAGTTCTCTGCTTTTTAAAAAGAGAAGCAATTACACGCAATTTAACCCCCAATTTTACGTGCTTTTTAAACTTTTTCGGTAATAGGAATTGAACCAAAGCTCCAACACAATAACTACAACAATCATTTGAATAAACATCAATTTTCCCATATGTAAATTTATTTTTAAAAGTTTTCCATTCAGCTAATTGCTGAAATTCTCCAATAATTTCATAATTTAATTTTTCTTTTTCGAGTATCGATTTGAGATAGGGAATATCATTAGTATTCAAACCTACTAATTTAGCACAGACTTCATCAACAATAATTGGATTCTTAGCACATATTAATAAATTAAACTTATATTTTTTAGACATATAATCTCCTTCACATTCTTGGCATGTAATGGCATCAACCAAAGTTAAATCTGGTTTAAACTTCACTAGAGTAGATAAATTTTCATGCAAACCCTTTTGATGAAATTTTTTCTTATCTGCTTGTTGTAATAATCCCTTTAGATTTTTAATGGCACAAGTTAATCCCGCTTGCGCATGACCCTTTAATACAGGAAGATTTATCAAACAACGATCTTTTAAAATTTCAGATACTTTAAAATTATCACCTGTTTTCTCATAGCTAGTCTGATAAATATCTACTAACGAAACATTAGTGAATTTTTCTACCAATTTTCTATATCCCACATATTCAAATAACTTCATAGGATTCTCTAAAAATAAAGTTGGACCTTCAGCAATGATGATTTCCTCGGCACCATAATATTCATTCAATAGTTCTATTAAGGATTTAACAATCCGTATATCAGTGATATGACCAGATCCTGATTTAAATTTTGAGACTATGTTTGGTTTTAACACAAATTTATTTGAATTTGGTTTGAATTCTAATGTTTCCAAACAATATTTTATGCTTTCCTTTAAATTTTTAGAGTTTACAAGAATTATTTTTTCCGTAACTCTCACTACTGATGTTAATTTTTAATTAATGTCTTAATCAACATAAGAATAAAATCAAATTGTATTTTTTAAATTAAAAAAAAAATTTAAGTAGATTAAGGGAATTTACCGAGATCTATAACATCTTAAATAGCTGGCGTAAGGCCATTGACATGATGTATTGTTGGATTTGTCGGCTCCCTCCAACGATTTCCTGGATTCTAGAGATGTTTACATAATCTTGCATTAAAGTATTATCTGATAGCCCTGCACCACCCATAAGGTTAGCAGCTTCGTAACAAACTTGTTTTGAGAGATTTGTGCAATGATATTTAAACTGAGAGGCACTTGCAACCATAGCTCGAGAAATATTGGCAGGAATTTTACCTTCAAATTTTTCCATCTTATCATCATAAGCTTCCGCGAATTTCAGCAACCCTAGTGTCAAATTCGTGGTCCTCGCCCATAAATCTGTCAAAAGAAATCCCACTCCCTGGAATTTTAAGATCTCTTGGTCAAATTGTTTTCTCATGTTAGCATATATAGCAGCGTGAGATACGGCCCCCCAACACTGTGAAATAGCTCCGCAAGCAATACCAATCCGTTCAGGTACAAGACCTTCAAAAAGATGTTCACGACCTTTGCCAACAGTCCCTAATATATATTCTTCTGGAACTCTTAGATTTTCTAAATACTCATGACCAAGATATAATTTGTTAACATAAGGAATTCCCACTCTTTCGCATTTCCATCCATCCCATGCGGTATTCACTAAAAATTGAGCCATCAAATTCCCATTGTTTTGTTCAGCTGTGGCGTATACTACTGCCCATTTTGATTTAGGGGCATTTGTATTGTATATTTTTTCTCCATTTAAGATGAAACTACCATCATCCTGTTCCTCACAGGTTGTCAATTGGTGGACGGCATCTGAACCTCTCTCCGGTTCTGTAATACATATACATCCGGGTGCCTTACCTGTAACCATATCTCTTAATGCTTCAAGCCGTACCGGAATATTTTCATGATGCTCAACTACAGGATTAATCGCTAATACAGTAGCACCACTTCCCATTGCAAACTGAGGATCAAAATTATCAACAGCAAGATATCGAAGGAAATCTGCTACAGCACCATAATTTTCATATACAACATCGATCATCTCGAAATTATGAGCCCTTGTGATATAACCCTCAGCCCCGAATGTTGGAACCCAATCATATACGTCTTCCTCAGGACCATGGGTGATCTCATTTTTCTTCTCAAACCTCATA
Source organism: Promethearchaeota archaeon (assembly GCA_013375485.1). GTDB lineage: Archaea > Asgardarchaeota > Lokiarchaeia > Sigyniarchaeales > SOKP01 > Loki-b32. Next base: position 10,692 of record JABXKB010000049.1, read on the forward strand.
CAGAATTTTTGAACTTTTTTAAAATAATTAAACTGTTCAGGTGAAAGTACAGCCATTAGGTTATTGTTCACAAAAGCATATCGATTTTTAAGACTTAATTTCTCGAGAATCTCATCATTAATTGCTTGATTCATAAACTTTGGCATAATATTTACCCCACTTCTTAAAATTTGATATTTATTAGATAATTAAATATACTAGTGAAAAAGTGAATTAACTTTTTAAATTTTGTAAATCAAATTAACGATTTTCAAAAAATCATCTTTATTTTTTAACAACTCTTTTATGAAATAGATAATTGTACCTATTTCTCCATAAAAAACTTAATAAGATCAACAAATTAATTTTTGAATTCTGTTTGAAAACCTTTTTGAGATGACTAATCCTGTTTCAAAAGGACAATTACTCTTGAATTGAATGACAGATATAAAGTGCTCGTCTATACCTATTAAAGAAAGCACACCAAATTTTTCTAAAGAGATTAGTTCATTTACTCTAAAATTTCCAGATATAAATCTACCCTCTAAAAGCCTAATGATTTCAGATAATATATTTGGTTCTAAAGATGATACAATGACCCTCCCTGTTTGGGTTAATAGAGCAGAAGAAACAACAAAAGAAGAAAAAGTATGCAATTCATTAAAAGTATTTAATAAATCTTTTTTTATTTCCTCTGAAACTATTTGGCCATGGTTTTCCATTATAGCATTTATATTCTTATCAAACTCATAAAACTTTGAAATTTCTCCGTCGAAATTATCAGTGAGTAAGGCAAGATCGTACTTATTAATAAATTGATTCTTAATTTCTCTCAATTGATTTCTAATCTCAACAAGATTGTCAGTTCGGTCACTAAAGAGAGCAAATAATAACTCGTCCTTACCTATTTTTTCGATCTCGAATATAAACCTAAAAAGTCCAACTTCAATTTCAGATAATTCTTCGGTTTTTAGGGTTTGTTTTACAAATGAGAAGATTGCGCTTAAAAAACTACTAGTTAATTTAACGTTGAAAATATCTTCATAGGTTTTATAGAAGATTAATTCACCAGTGTTTCCTTTCATTATAAAAATATTTTTGATCATTTTACTGAAATTAAATTTAATAGGTTGAAAAAATGACGATTTTATATCTTAAATAAAAGTTTATCTATAAAAATTCTTTTATTAATCAAGTTCTTAAGGAAGACGCAACAAACATTCGATAAAACCTTGTAAAATTAAAAAATTCTAATTGAATAAAATTTCAAATTCAAGAAAATAATGAATTTATTAAGTCAGCAAATAATTAATATAAAAAATATATAAAATTAATTTAAAATCCATCGAATTTTGCCCACTCATCTTCTTCCTCCATTTCTTCTTCATCATCAACATATTCTTCGATCTCATCACTTTTATAACTTTCAGAGATATCCTCTTCAAATTCTTCAAGTTCATCTTCAAAACTTATTGCCGTTTCTATGTCTGTTGTAGTATCAACTGAAACCTTCACTTCTGGAATTGGTTCTTCTACAGGCTTTTTCTTTTCAACTAGTTTTAAATAATCTCCATGAATTTTTATAGTAATAGGTGTTTCTTCTTGTAGGAGTCTCACAACAACTTCTTCACTCGAACTCGTATCGTGAGGCATACGCATTACGATTGCTCGCGATCCTTCAAATACTCCACTAATTATTTCTACTGTATCACCTTCTTCTAAATATTCTGTTACACTTCTTGGTAAAAGTACATGTTTAAGTTCCGAAAGGTTAATATTTTGCACGATTCTTCCCTTGATGTGTGGGATACCCTGAACAGCTACTTGGACGCTTCTCTTCTGAGGGGCTTCGAAAAAGATATACCCTGGCAACAAAGGACTGACTAACATGGCTCTTATATCTGGGATTATATCTAGTATCTTAAATCTGTAAAAAATTTGTTTTAAAATATTACTTTCTTGATTAATTGTCGTTCTAACAGCAAATAGAGTAGTACTGTGGTCTTCTTTTGCTTCAGTGATACTTTTAGTGTAACTTTCGGCGAACTTAATCTCCTTATCTTCACTATCTTTTAAATCTTCTTTTTGGTCTGCCAATTTCTTTCACGAATCCTATTTGAATTTGGGTTTTTTTAAAATTTGTTTTGGAAAATAAGTATATACTAGTAATAGTTTACAAAATTAAAAAATTTTGCTATTTATATGGATCCAAAATTAATATAATTAGAGGGGGATATTATTTATTTTTAAAATTTCTGGAATTCGGTTTCTTCTTTCGAGCCAAGAAATCTCATGTTTCATATATCTCCAACTTATCTCGCATTTCCCCATCTTATCTGGTGTTTCTGTTTCCCAATCCCATGGATTTACTATTACTAAATCTGCGATCCTTATCCATACTCTTTTTTTTATTTTTCCACGTATTCGACCCATTCTATGTTTTCCATCTTCACAGAAAACCTCCATTCGATCATTTCCAAGAATCCCAACAATACGTCCAAACATTTCTCCTAACCTTTTATTAGGGAATTTAACACGGGTAACTTCAGGCGGTACCCAAGGACCACCTCTCCTTTTACTTTTTGTTTTTCCTTTTTTTTTTGCCATACTTTACTACTCTTTTATGTTAAAATTACATATTTTATTATTCAATCTTATCCTCGGGTTTGTATTCACCCTTTATAAACACAATTTTTACTTGTTTATCAGAATCATTCCGAATATTGTGCATTTCTTTTGGTTCACAAAGAAAGACACTTCCTTCTGGTGCTTCAAACTCCTTATTATCAATAATCATTATACCATCACCTTCCACAAAATAAAATGTTTCATCTATTATATTGTGACCATGCGCTTTTTCACCCATTGATTCGCCAGGTTTAAGTAAAATAACTCCCCAGTCTATCGAGGGTCCCCTCATTAGATATTTCACGCCAGATTCTCCTCCTCTATATTCAAAATCGGTTTCATGAACTTTTTTAATTGTAGATCACCAATGGTGTAATTATATAAAACAAATTATCTAGAGTAAATTATAAATCTTACCTATTATAAAGAGATTCATAGTTTAATAATATATTTTTCACTATTTTATGCAAAGTTTAATGGTAAATGTTATGATTCCTCCTTTCAGTTTTGCTAGAATCCCACACATTATTTTTGGCGCTGGTAAATTAAATGAACTTTATAATATTATTCCCAAATTTGGAAATAATGTTTTATTTGTAATTGGTGGAAGGTCTCTTCAACAGTCAGGGATATGGGACGAAATTACTTCAAATTTAGAACGTAAATCAATTAATTTTTCATCAACTTCTATTTCAAGTGAACCATCTCCACTTCTAATAGATGAGGTTGCGACAAAATTTAGAGATAAAGCTCTTAACTTAGTCGTTGGTATTGGTGGAGGGAGTGTTAATGACGCGGGAAAATCAATTTCTGCCATGCTAACAAAAAATGATTCTATTAAAAATTATCTTGAAGGAGTTGGAGATAAAACCCATGATGGGAAGAAAATTCCCTATATCGCAATTCCGACTACATCTGGAACTGGAAGTGAAGCAACTAAAAATGCTGTAATTAGTGAAGTAGGTCCTGATGGATTTAAGAAATCACTTCGTCATGATAATCTAATACCTAACATAGCAATTGTGGATCCCCAACTGATGATTTCGTGCCCATCATCAATTTCTGCTGCTTGTGGAATGGATGCCTTCACACAATTACTTGAAGCTTATGTGTCTTCGAAAGGAAACCCAATTACAGATACTTTCGCTTACAGTGGTATGAAATACATGGCTGAAAATCTTTTGTTAGCATGTTCAACCGGGTCTTCTGATGTAAATGTTAGAGCAGCAATGGCTTATGGTTCATTATTGTCTGGAATTACTCTTGCGAATGCGGGATTAGGAATTATTCATGGTTTAGCTTCCCCAATTGGAGGAATGTTTAAAATTCCTCATGGGGTAATATGTGGAACTCTTCTCTCTGAAGCAACTAAAATCAATATTGAAATGCTCCAAAAACTAGGATCTGAAGGTAGAAAAAGGTTAAAGAAACACGCACAAATAGGAGCCCTATTAACAGGTAAATATCATGTAGAGGAAGGTATGATATATCAATATTGCTCAAAATTAATAGAAACACTTGAAATGTGGACTAATGAATTAAAAATTGATCGTTTAGGAAAATATGGAATTAAAAGTGAAGATGTTGAGAAAATTGTAGAGAAAGCGGGATTAAAAAATAATCCTGTCAATTTAACTACAGAAAGTATTAAAACTATTATTTTAAATAGGCTATAGAAATTAAAAATTAACTATATATCTTATTATAAGTTCTTTACAAGTTCCCTAGCTAATAATTCAAAAGCTAAATTGACATTTTCTCCAGTTTTAGAGGAAATTTTTAAGTAATCAAAAAAACTATACTTCTCTTTGAATTTAAAGGCATACTCATCATTTATCACAATTTCATCGGTCAAATCTAGTTTCGTACCTAAAAATATTATTGGAATATCAATATCATCTTGCCGACAAATACTAATCCATTGTTTAATTCGTTGTAAACTTGATATTCTGGTGAGATCAAAAAGTAGTAATGCTCCTCTTGCTCCCACAGCATAATTTTCAAGTAAGAATCTGAACCTCTCTTGACCTCCAAAATCCCAGATTTGGAGAAGTATCTTCTTACCATCAATTTCAAGTTCTTTGAGAAAGAATTCTACTCCAATAGTAAGGCGTGTGTCAGCAAGAAAAACACCCTCTATGTACCTGTGTAAGAGTGTAGTTTTTCCCACTCCACCTTCCCCACATGTGATTACTTTTAGCAGTATCGGTTTGGAGTCTTTTCTTTTAAACATTTTTATTCTCTTCTATGAAATTTGAATATAAATTCTATTCATTATGTAATTTTTCACTAAAGATCATCAAATAAGGATTATATTCTTAAATGCAATTATTATTTTATATTTTTATTAATTTTTATTAAGCTCTCTCTACAGATAAATATTTTTTCTGTCTAAGAAAAATCGTATTGATATGTTGATTATGTGCCTTTTTACGTAACTCCGAATCGTTCGTTGCTAAATATACATTTTTACCTTTTATTTTTAATACATTCGCTTTTTTTAATAAAAATTCATCAGTAGTCTCATTATCATTTTTACCTTCTTCTATGATTTCAATCGGATATTTATCATAACTCTTTTTTAAATATAATAAACCCGATTCAAGAAACCTTCTAAATTTAGTAGATTTTGGCTCTCTCTTTTTTTTAGACTCTAATTCATTAAATATTTGTTGAAATATAATGAATTTTAATTTTCCTTCTAGAATTTGCCGAATTTCAAGAAAATAGTCTATTTTAAATTGAAAAGGAAGTAAAATGAAATTAGAATCAATAATTATTACACTAAACTTGGATTTCAATAGGTTTGACGCTCTAATATAGTTCTTGTTAACATTTCAAAAGCTTTACTCACATTTTCGCCTGTTTTTGATGAGATTTTAATATAATTAATTAAGTTAAATTCATTTAAAAAAGATGTTGCGTAATCATCATCTACTTGGATCTCATTGGTTAAGTCTAATTTCGTTCCAACGAAGAGAACAGGAAGGTTTGGATCACCCTTTCGAACAATATTAATCCATTGCTGCAAATTTTCAAGGCTCATTAATCTTGTGAGATCAAACATAAGGAATGCTCCTTTAGCTCCTAATACATAACTTTCAAGCAAAAATCTAAACCTCTCTTGACCACCAAAATCCCAGAGCTGTAGAGTACACTGGTTCGAGTCAATCTGCGTTTCTTTGAGGAAAAACTCCACCCCTATCGTCATTTTTGTTTCCGCTGAAAATTTCCCCTCTACATACCTATGGAGTAATGTTGTTTTTCCAACTCCTCCTTCCCCTGCCGTAAGGATCTTAAGAATGAACTTTTGTGGCATTATTGTATTCTCTTTCCAATTTATGGATGATTATCTTTAAGTTTTAATTATACGGAGCTTTTTCTAAGATTATTAAATTTTTATATTATAATTATAATCTTAAAACGTATTAATATTCTTTTTTAAAACGATATTTTGAACTAATTGAATTGAATAATAATTTTTTATTTTTGTTTTTTATTGTTTTTTTCAAATTTAAATTATTAAAAAAGATTTTGAAAATAAATTTAATTAATGGTGGTATAATAAATTCTACCAGACTTCTTTTAGAAAAATTAAAAGATATATTGGTGAATTTTAATGAAAATGAAGAAGAAAGTTCCCACTGAGGAAGATTTAACAAAATTAAAGGTAAAATCTTGGGGAACATGGAGTAAAGAAGTAAGTGAATTCGATTGGTCATATGCTGATACTGAAACCTGTTATGTTTTAGATGGAGAAGTGGAAGTCACCGATTCGGATACTGGAGAAAAAATTGAGTTTAAGAAAGGTGATCTAGTCCAATTTGAAAAAGGTTTAAAATGTATTTGGAATGTTAAGAAACCTATCCGAAAGCATTTTAGTTTTGATTTGGATTTTGGAGATATAGAATAAATTTAAACAATTTTTTTATTTCTTTTTATTTTTATGCATTATTTACTCGATTAATAACTCTTTAGCTATATTTAGATATCAATCTGATAAATTTATGTAATTTTAAGCTGAATGAGAATGGAAAGTAATTTCAAAATTATTTTGGGAGCTTTAAAGATTGATCAGTTAGGATTTTTATATAATGATATTAAAAAGCAAGCTAAACTAATAAAATTAAAGTTCTATCTTCCTAATTTTATCTTTACTGAATCAAAAAGTCATTCATTTAAATATAGGGGCAAAGAATCTGAAGTAATACTTGATTTAGGAATTAATCGTATTGGTAATACGTAGATAGAACTTATTCAATTAATTGATGGTGATTGTCTTTATAAAGAATTTCTAGATCAAGGAAAACAAGGACTTCAACATATAGGGATATATGTTGAGAATGTTCAGCAATCGGTAGATGATTTTGAAAAAATGCTTATAAAGTCCATCCAAACTGGTAGGGCAGTTCGGCATTTATTCGCTTATATGGATACAAAAGATTTTTTTGGTTTAAAAATTGAACTTTTAGAATTAGTAAGGAGGAAAAGAAAGTACTAATTGGACAATGAAATTGTAAAATTATAGAAATCTTTGCTTTTCTTTATGTTCTTTTACAGAGATTTCTCTTTCACTAAGCCTATTAAGTTTAATAAGATTTTCTTTAATTACTTTAATCTCTGCTCTAGTATTGACCTTATAGTCTTTTAAATTATCAAGAATTTCTTTCTCGCTGTAACCCTTGTTATAAACTTCCATATATTTTTCGATTGTTTCTTGATGATAGAAAATATATTGTTTATTTAGGAAAGTAATTAACCAACTCTTCTTCTCCTGATTTTGTGATAACTCAAATAATTCATCACGAATTTTTTTGAGTGGTTTATTAAACTTTCTAGCAATTAATTCATCTTCAATTTTATAAAATTTTTTCAAAAATTTATGGAGTTTATTTTTGAAAAACAATTCCGGAATAAATGATAAGAGAAATAACGCTAAGGTGATTCCACTCATCCAAATTGCCGCTATGGGGTTATATATAGCTACAATGATGATGATTACAATAAGAATTATGAACCATTTTCTTCCGATTGTTATAAAAACTACTTTCCATTTTTTTGGCAAAGTTTCATTAAAAGACTAATTCAGTATTAATAAATGTTATAATTAATAATATAAAAACTTATTTTTAGAGGAATATAAAAATGGAAAACACTATAACCACATAAAATAGCATTTCCGGGTTCCCGAACCATCTCGAAATTAGCTGGTTTTTCGGATGGGACCGGGTATTTTCCTCGTAAGCCATGACCGTAAACAAATTTACAGTTTGACATTTCCCACTGATCGCAACAGAAGTACTATTGTCAACGCATACAAGTTTAACTTCCGGCACTAAGCGAGGTGCTTTTAATTTATGTGGTTATTAGCACCATTATATAACCATTTTATAAGTATCGGTTATTTTATAAGAAAATACCTACTTATATGGTTATAAGTAAATAGGAGTAATTAAGGCTAATAATTAAAATTTTTGCTTTTAAACGTTAAATTTAAAAGGAATAATCAAGAGGGTGTATATGGTTATGATATTTCAATTAATATTGCAAAATGTAGAATGGTATCAATTTATAATAAATGCTTTTATAACGATTATTGGTAGATTGCTTGATATATTGAGTACGAGATATGTTACTAAAGAATTAAAACTTGAGACTAATAAATTAGCACGAAAGATAGGGTGGCGTGGAATGATTCTAATTCAGATACCAATTATTATATTAGGATCATTGGATTTTTATTTCAGTTTTTTTATATTATGGTGGAGCATTTTTTTGTTTGCTAATAATATAGAAGGAAGTTGGTATATAAGAGAAGTTGGAGAAGAAGAATATCAAAAAGAAATTAAATCACAGTTGGAAAAATCTAAAAATTGGAAAATTGTGTTTAGCGAATTATCTTCAGTATTAAAATTTACATTAGTAGGAATCTTTATAATTGTTTTTTTGTTTGTATTTAAAGATTTTTTAGCGGTATTTTTAATAGCTTTAGCTCTAATTATTCAAGGTGTATTTGGCACAATAAGTTCT